>CAYYKP010000018.1:0-20455 GCA_964468055.1 uncultured Caldisericales bacterium | reverse complement strand
TTTTTGCCATTTAAAACCTCCTTAATATTTTTAATTTATTCTATAGTAATTATTATATTAGTCAACCCGTCTCTTGTTACTTGAATGTATACCAAGAATTTTCCTATATTTTGCAACTGTTCGTCTTTTAATACTTATACCTTTCTCCAAAAGCTTATAAACAATTTTCCTATCGCTAATAGGATCTTTTTTATCTTCATTTTTAACAATCTCTTTAATTTGTAATTTTACTTCTTCGTCATTAAATTGTCTGCTTTTATGCTGTACAAAAAAATGCAAAGGGAAAGTTCCTACTGGCGTTTCCACATACTTGTTTTGCATAAGTCTGGAGACTGCTGAAGCATCACTCCTTATTGTTTTTGATATTTCGTCAAATGTATGCTTTTGAGGAAATGCTGCTTTCCCCTTCAGAAAATCTACCTCATTTTTCACAATGAATTCTCCTATTCTAAAAAGAAAATTGTCTCTTTCTTGTATCGATTTTTCTGCCCAACGTGCTTTATCCGCAAGTTCTTTTAGATAATGCGAATCCACTTTTTCCTTTAATATTTGTAAATATCTATTGTTTATGTGGAATTTCCTTCTAAATTTTTTGTTTAAAGCAATGTTTAAAATATCACCGTTCTGAGTAATAATTATGTCTGGAATAACCAATCTCGTTTTTTCTTTTTGAAAAATGAGGCCCGGAGAAGCCGTAAGGTGCGAAATTTTATCTCTTAATTTTTTTAAAGTATTGACATGTAATCCGGTTTCTTTTGCTATGTTGATATATTTTTCGTCAGCTAATTCTTTTAAGTGATGAGTTAGTATATGTTTTATTTTTGGGCTTAAGGGAGATTCCGCTTCAAGTTGAAGTATAAAACATTCTGAAAGTGTTCTCGCTGCAATTCCGGGCGGCTCTAACGTTTGTACCTTTTTTAAAATATCTTCTGAAACCTTTAATGGTACATTAAAGGTTTTTAAGATTTTTTCCATTGGTATCGCAAAATATCCATCTTGAGTAAGATTATTTATAATATATTCGCCTATTTCTTTTTCTTTTTCATTAATCGAGAGCATTCGGAATTGATGTATGAGAGTTGAATACATATCTTCATTATCTGTTATTAGTTCCTCCCAATTTGCATTTTTTGCAGGTGCAATTCTATCTTCCTCTACAAAAGGATTTGTATCAATAAGTTTATTTATAAAATTGTTTAGATCCGGCAAGTTTAGTTCAAGCATTTTTGCTCTAAATGCAAGGTATGGTATTAATTTCAACTTTAGCGTATTTTTCTGACTCTGTTTATTTTTCATATATTTTTATAATTTTTTTTAACCTATAATATATTGTTTGTTTTGTTAAACGATTTTTGCTTTTTTCCGAAAGTTCTCTTAAGGAGGAATAGGGATACTCCAAGCGGAGTTCGGCTACATCTTTAAGTTCCTCCGAGAGGTTTCCGATTATTCCTTCTTGTTCCATTTTTTTTATTATTTTCATTTGTTTTGTAGATGCATCTGACTGGCGCTTCAGGTTAGCATACTCAAAATTTACTTTCCTGTTCGAATCATTTGTTACTTTTTTGTTTACTGCATCCTGTTCCATATAAAGGTATGCATTTATCGTTCCAATTTCATAGAGGAAGGCCTTTACGTTTTCTCTTCCGGTAATATATACGATGTTGTTTCGCGATAAATGTTTTATTGAAAAGTTATTTAATATTTTTTCTACAATGTTTAATTCTTTTTCTTTTTCAAATCTTAACTCAATATGATATGATGGTGGCGTGGATAGTATTCCGCACCCCAAAAATACCCCTCTGAAAAAAGCTTTCTCTTGCAACATAGAAAAATTTTTAATTTGATTTATAATAGATTTTAAATCAAACCTCCCACTAACTTCCCTAAATTCCAAAACAATTCTGTTGTTTTCTTTCTGTATTATGTCTTCATTTCTTTTTAAGTTAAGGCTATTTGCAATTTTTACGATTTTTCTAATTATAGAAAATTCTCTGGAGCTAAACAACAGACTCTTATTTTTGCGTGAATAACCTATTTTTCCGTTGGACAATAAAAATCCGGTAAATTCAGCAGATTTATCTGTAAAGACCGCTGACAATTCATTTTTACAATTCACATTCAAGCTTTCTTTCTTGCTATTTCTAAAATGGCCTCTGCTAATCTTTCCGGATTGTGTCGTATTGTATCACCTCTTTCAGTTGCAAAATTTCGCTTTATACATTTTACATTTTTTGCTTCAATTTCTGAAATAGTTGGTTCCACCGGTTCTGCACCACTTTTTCTGTATTTATCTAATATGTATTTGCTTATAGGTCCTTCGTTTACTAATACGTAATTTATCGTATTTTCACCTAATATATGTATAATTTGCACAAGATGGTCATATGCAGTAAACTTGTCTGTTTCCCCCGGCTCTGTCATTATATTTGAAATATATACTTTAATAGCAGTGCTTCTTTTAAGGGTATCATTTATTGTTGGCAGAAGAAGAGGCGGCACTACGCTCGTATATAAACTCCCTGGTCCAATTACAATTACATCTGCCGATTCTATTCTTTTTAGAGCTTCTATGTAGGGTTTTGCTGTATCCGGTTTTATAAAAATATTTTTGATTTTGCCATGATATGCTGTTATTTCTGCTTCACCTTCCATGGTATTTCCGTCTTCAAATTCTGCACATAAAGTGATATTTTCGGTCGTAAACGGCATTACCTCACCATTTATTGATAAGATTTTGCCAAGTTGAATTACTGCATCTCCAAAATCGCCATTCATTCTTGTTAATGCAGCTATGAGCAAATTCCCCATGCTGTGTCCGCTTAGACAGGAATTTTTTTCGTTAAATCTGAAATTAAGGAGTTTTGCTGCAGTAGAATTATCTTGTGCAAGGGCAGCAAGGCAATTACGAAGGTCTCCTGGGGGTAATATTCCAAATTCTCTCCTTAGTCTTCCGGAACTTCCCCCTGAGTCGGCAACGGTTATAATTGCTGAAATTTTTACAAATTGTTTTTTAAGTCCCATTAAGACCGTAGAAGTTCCTGTGCCTCCTCCTATTACAACAATTTTCTTTTTCAAATTTTCTTTTCGCTTTTCAAATACGATATTCATTATTTCATTTTTGGATTTATCCGGTGCAAGTGCCGATGAAATTGAAATTATTAATTCCTTAAGGCCTAGTACAATAAACGCAATTGCAAAAAATAGAATTATCCCGCCAATTACAGGTATAACGATGCTTCCGAAAGGTATCCTATGGGACAAGCCTACCAGGAATATTTTCTTGATAAGAATAATATGAGAGTAGTTTACCATGCTAAAATACATTACGGCAATTGCATAAATCAGAAGTAACATACCGACAATAAGAGATATAATATATCTCTTTATACGAACTCCGGGAAGCATCCATCTAAGAAACGGATGTTCTATGATTTTCACCTTTCTATGTCCCTATGCTCTATTTTTACTTTATAATTTTTCTCTCTTAAATACTGAGCAATAATTTCCCCAAGTGCTACAGACCTGTGGCGTCCTCCCGTGCAACCAAGCGCAATATTCAGATAAGATTTCCCTTCTTTTATGTAGTTGGGAATAAGAAACTCAAGCAGCGATTCGAACTTAGTAAGAAATTCTTTTGTTTCCTTGAAGCTCAGAACATATTTTTTAATTTCCTCACTTCTTCCGTCTTTATTGCTTAATCCTCTTACATAAAAAGGATTGGGGATAAAGCGTACATCCATTACCATATCGGATTGCAAAGGAATCCCGAACTTAAATCCAAAGGTTATTACGAGTATTTCCATGATGTCTGTTTTGGATGGTAAAAGAATTGAAAGTATCTTTGATTTCAAATTCTTTAGAGAAAAATTTGTTGTATCTACTATAAAGTCTGAATTGTTTTTGATTTTTGATAACAAGATAATTTCTTTTTTTATTTTCTCTTGGATTGTATTTCCATCTCCTATGGGGTGTTTTCTTCTGGTTTCTGAAAAGCGTTTTATAAGAGTTCCAGGGGAGGCTTCAAGAAATATCACTTTTACCAAAAATCTGTTATCTTCTTTGAGACGAAGGATTACGTCAGGAAGGTTTCCAAGGAATGCCCCACTTCTAATATCTACTACTATGCCAAGTTTGTTTATTCTTCCTTCGGTTTTTACAACGAGTTCAAGAAAATTTTTGATAAGTTCCGGGGGAAGGTTGTCAACGCAAAAATAGCCTAAATCCTCTAAAATACCTATTGCCTTGGTTTTTCCTGCTCCGCTTAACCCGGTAATAATAACTAAATTGATTTTTCCTTTCATATTTTTATTATATATCTATTGACTTTTTTTACAATTCGTAGTAAACTTTCACTAAAAGAGGTGGAAGGAAAATGGCACTAAAGGGAGAAATCAAAGATATTCCGGTAGAGCAAATTTTTTCGTTGATAAACAATACAAAAAGTACAGGTAAGTTAAGTTTGGAAAATGGGAAGCACGAAATTAATATCTATTTTATGAACGGAGTTCTGGTTAATGCCAAGGGAGACAAAGATCCTTATTCTGCTATGGAGTTCGCTTTGGGATTTGATGATGGTTTTTTTGAGTTTGATAAAACCGAGAATGTCACTCCTTGTGAGAAAGCGGAAGAGCTTAAAAAGATTTACGCTGATAGAGTAAATATTAGGAATAAATGGAAAGAAATAAGAAAAGCCTTTCCTTCCGAAAACATTGTAATAAAGCTGTTAAGTACAAACAAAGAAGAAATAGAATTATCCGGAAATGAATGGAAGACTATATCTCTCGTAAAGCAGCCTATACCCGTGTATGAAGTCTTTAAACAATCGCCTTTTGGTACTTTTGAAACATTTAAAATTTTGCTTTCCATTTTTAACAAAGGCCTAATAGGAGTATCGGGTGAAGAAAATCCAAAGGATGATGACGCTGATGATAATAGTTCTGCAAACATTGTTCCTGTGCGCAATCTTGGATATTGGGCAATGAGAAACCCTATAAGCGGAATAAAAGCCGTAGAATTTTACCGAAGAGCTGATGATAAAAAAAACTTAAAGGAGATTGCAAAAGAAATGGGAATTTCTTTGAAAGAAGCTAAAGAGATTTTTGATTTTCTTGTGAAAAACGATAAATTAGACAAACCGAGAAGATGATGTCCAATGCCTTTGCAGGGTGACTTAAAAGATTTTCCATTAGAACAAATAATAACCCTGCTTAATGAAGGGGCAAAATCCGGTGTATTAGAAATAGAGTACAAAGACAAGGAAAATAACGTTTCTCATAAAATATCTGTTTTTTTTAAGAAAGGGAATGTTGTTTATGCAACTGATGGCATTAAAACAGGAGTATCTGTAATGGAGAGTATTGCAAAACTTTTTGAAGGAAGTTTTATATTTGTTACCGGAGATGTGTCAATACAGAATGATGACTTTAATAAAATCACATTTGAGGAATTCAAACAAAAACTAAAAAACATAATAGAGAAATGGCGTCCGTTGAAAATGGCTTTTCCATCCTTAAATGAGGTTGTATATTTAAGTAGCAATGATTCCGAGCGATTAGACTTAAATAAAAATGAGTGGAGCATTATTGCTTTAGTAGGGAAAGGGACCTCGATTAAATCTCTTATAAATAAATTGAATAGTGACGAATTCTCGACACTTGAAACACTTTTTAGTTTAAAAAATAAAGGAATTATAAAAGTCCAAGAGGTTGAAAAAGTTTCTCCTGAGATTGCAAAATACATTCCACATAAAGCTCGTAGTATCTTAGGAAGACACGGGGAAATAGAGGATGCTGTGGCTAAAAACATTTTTTCCATTATTGATGGCAGAAAAACTTTGGTAGAAATTGCAAACGAGATAGGCATTACCGTATCTGAGGCCGAGAAGAAGATAAAGTATCTTGTGTCTTTAAACAGAGTTGTTTCCCCGTAGTTCTAAGGGAGAAACTCTTCAAACACATTGTTTGCTATAAATATTCCTTTTTTCGTTAATGCAATGTATTCTTTATCTTCATGAAGCAGCTCGTTACCTTTTAATTTTTTGATTACATCTGAGAAATCAGACTCCGGCAATGTACCGAAATGCAGATAATAGGAATTTTTATTGCATCCTTTTACCGTACGTAAACTTATTATAATATATTCTGCTTTAGCCTTTTTACCCACTAAATGTTCAATGGAACCGATGGGAAAAATTTTATTTTCAATTTTTTTGCAGTAAACGTCAATATTTGAAATGTTTTTACTTCGTTTTCTTTTAATATAAGATACTGCTGAAACTCCAAAACCCAAGTAAGGCAAATTTCTCCAGTATTGCAAATTGTGTTTTGACTCAAATCCTATTTTTGCGAAATTTGAAATTTCGTACTGTTTAAATTTATTCTTTTCCAATAACTCTATTCCTTTTTCATATTCTGCAAACTCAGTGTCGTTGTCGGGAAAAGATAATCTGTTTTGCATTTTAAAAAAAGGAGTTCCTTCCTCTATCATAAGTGAGTAGTAAGAGATATGTTCCGGATTTAACAGAATTGCTTTTTTTAAAGAGAACATGGTATCTTTCAATCTTTCTCCTGGTAGTGCAAACATTAAATCAAGGTTAACATTTGTAAATCCTGCCTTTCTCGCTACGTAAAATTCCTCGTATATTTTTTTAGAATTATGCACTCTACCAAGAATTTTAAGTGTTGTGTCATTAAAGGATTGAGCGCCTATACTTACCCTATTTATGCCTATTGACCTGTATTCTTTAAATTTTTCGAGCTCTATGGTCTCAGGATTTGCTTCAATTGTAACTTCTTCGAGATTTTTTAGGTTGAAATACTCTTTAATTTTTTTAATTATTTTATATAAGTCTTCCGGTGAAAGCAGTGAAGGAGTACCTCCCCCAAAATATAAAGTCGATACACTAAGTCCCCTCAATTGTAAATTGTTTATATACAATTCCATCTCATTTTTAAGGCACTCAACGTATTTTTTTAATTTTCTTTTTGTATAATTAAAAGAAACAAAATCACAATAATTACATTTTTTTATACAAAAGGGAATATGTATGTAAAGCGCAATTCCGTTACTTTTTCTTTTCACTTTTTACTGATAGTACTGAGAAAAATGCCTCCTGCGGGATTGTTACGTTTCCTATCTGTTTCATTTTTTTCTTTCCTTCTTTTTGTTTTTCAAGAAGTTTTCGTTTTCTTGTAATATCTCCACCATAGCATTTTGAAATTACATCTTTTCTGAATGGTACGATTCTTTCCTTTGCAATTATTTTGCTTCCTACCGCAGCTTGCAATTTTACTTCATACATTTGTCGTGGTATTACCTTTCTCATTCTCTGCAAAAGTTCTCTTGCGATATAAACTGCTTTTTCTTTGTGTGCCATAAACGACAGGGCGTCAACTGGCTTTTTATTAATTAGTATATCTACTTTTTCTATATCTGCTTTTTCAAACTCTTCCAATTCATAGTCAAGCGTTCCGTATCCTCGAGTAATTGATTTCAGTTTATCAAAAAAATCCGTTACTATTTCTTGAAGGGGAATTTCATATCTTAAGATTGTTCTTTTTGATTCCGGGTATGCCATATCTTTAAATTTTGCTCTTCGGTCATTTAAAAGCTCCATTACATTTCCTATGAATTCGGGTGGAGTCATTATAGATGCATTAACTATGGGTTCCCTTATCTCCTGAATTTTTGAAGGATCAGGGAATTTGCCCGGATTATCAATCTTTATCGTTTTTCCATTTCTCATTACAACTTCATACTCTACATTTGGCACAGTAGCTATTATCTCCTGTCCAAATTCTGCTCTTAAACGTTCAATTGTAATTTCAAGATGTAAAAGCCCGGAAAATCCGCATCTAAACCCAAAACCTAATGCCTGAGAATTTTCCGGATTATATGTAAATGCAGGATCGTTCAGATGAAGTTTCTCCATTGATTTCTTAAGTCTTTCAAATTCATTTGTATTTAGCGGGTATATTCCCGCAAATACCATTGGAACATTCTTTCTAAATCCCGGAATAGGTTCTTTCACTCCATTCTTGACTGATGTTATAGTGTCCCCTGTTCCTACATCCAACGGATCTCTTATAACGGCTGTAAAATAACCGACATCACCAGCTGTTAGTTCTTCTATTTTCTCCATTTTTAGACGAAAAATGCCTGTTTCCTCTACCTCAAAAGTTTTACCTGTTGACATAAACATGATTTTATCTTTGGATTTTATTCTGCCATCAAAAATACGGATATATACAACCACGCCCTTATATGTGTCAAAGTGTGAGTCGAAAACAAGTGCCCTTAAAGGTTTGTCTTTATCCCCTGTTGGGGAGGGAATTTTATCAATAATATTTTTTATGAGCTGATCTACTTTGTCACCCGTCTTTGCGCTGATTTTAAGAGTTTCTTTTTTGGGAAATCCTAGCATTTCTTCTATTTCTTCTGCTGTTCCTTCTATATCTGCGCCGTTTACATCAATTTTATTTATTACTGGGATTATAGTAAGGTCATTTTCTAATGCAAGATATGTATTTGCAATTGTCTGAGCTTCTACGCCCTGTGTTGCATCTACGAGCAGTATGGCACCTTCGCAAGCTTTTAAACTTCTTGAAACTTCATAGCTAAAATCCACATGCCCAGGAGTGTCAATCAAATTAAATGTATATTCTTTTCCATCTACGCTCAAGTCAAGACTTACCGGATGTGACCGTATAGTTATTCCTCTTTCCCTTTCAAGAGGCATGCTATCTAATATCTGGTCTTCTTTGTTCCTGTTATTTACCAGTCCTGCTTTCTCCAGTAACCTATCTGCAAGTGTTGATTTTCCATGGTCTATATGCGCTATTATTGAAAAATTTCGTATTCTACCTTTTTGCTCCAACTTTTACCTTCTTTTTTTCAAATATAAGTTTATCATTTTCCTTATCCAGATCTACAATAATTGTATTTCTGTTTTTGAATGCACCCTCAAGGATTTTCATGGCAATTGGATTTTCTACATCTCTTTCTATTAACCGCTGCAGCGGGCGTGCTCCATATTCTGAACTGTATCCCTTTCTTGCAAGGTATTCTCTTGCTCCTTCCGTAAGCAGAATATGTATATCGTTTTCCGACATATTTTTTTCTACATGTTTCAATAAAATATTTACTATCTCTTTAATTTCTACGAAGGTTAGCGGGTAGAAAACGATGATATCGTCCAATCTATTCAAAAATTCCGGTTTGAAAATATTCTTTAGTGATATAAGCAACTTCTTCTTTTTTTCTTCAAAGGACTCTTTGTTTGAGTTAGGTGCAAAGCCCATTGTATTCTTTCTTAATTTAGCACTTCCGAAGTTAGATGTAAGTATAATTACTGTATTTTTAAAATCAACCGTATGCCCTTGTGAGTCCGTAACCCTTCCTTCGTCCATAATCTGTAATAAAATATCAAAAATATCGGGGTGTGCTTTTTCAATTTCGTCAAATAACACCACTGAATATGGTTTACGTCTTACTGCTTCGGTAAGCTGACCTCCCTCTTCATATCCTACATAGCCTGGAGGTGAGCCTATAAGACGAGATACAGCAAATTTTTCCATATATTCAGACATATCGAACCGTATTAATGCATTTTCACTGCTAAATAAAAATTCCGCAAGTGTTTTTGCAAGCTCCGTTTTCCCTACACCGGTAGGTCCGAGGAAAAGAAAAGTTCCGATTGGCTTATTAGGATTTTTTAATCCTGCACGTGCTCTTCTAATTGCATTGGATACGGAATTTATTGCAGAGTTTTGTCCTACAATACGTTTGTGCAGCTCTTCTTCCATACGTACCAATTTTTTCTTTTCATTGGATAAAAGTTTTTCCACGGGGATGTTTGTCCACATCGAAATTATTTTTCTAATGTTATTCTCCGTAAGTTCCGGTTGTTTTTCGTCCTTACTTGGAACGGACAAAAGCAACTTTAGCTGGTTAAGCAATTTTCTTTCCTCTTCTCTTAATTTATCTACCTCAAGCAGCCTTCTTTCTCTTATTGCCTCATATTTTTCATCTCTTGTTTCTTTTAATTTTTTCTCTATTTGCTTTATCTCAGAGTTCTTTGATAATTGCAATCTAAGGCGTGCTGAGGCTTCATCTACTACATCAATTGCTTTATCGGGTAGAAATCGGTCGGTTATGTACTTTACGGATAGCTTTACCGATGATTTAATTGCTTTATCGCTAATTTTTACATGATGAAATTTTTCATAACGGTCCTTTAAACCATTTAGAATTTCAATACTTTCTTCAATTGAAGGCTCCATTACGTATATGGGTTGAAAACGTCTTTCGAGTGCAGCATCTTTTTCTATGTATCGTCTATATTCTTTTAGAGTTGTTGCACCTACTACCTGAATTTCTCCTCTGGCAAGAGGAGGTTTAAGTATGTTGGATGCATCAATTGCACCTTCTGCTGCCCCTGCTCCAACAATTGTATGAAGCTCATCAATGAATAATATCGCACTCTTATTGGATTTTATTACTTCTTTTAAAATATGCTTCATTCTCTCTTCAAATTCACCTCTATATTTTGTACCTGCAATGATAGAAGATAAGTCTATTGAAATTAGTCGTTTATTCATAAGAAGATCGGGTACGTTTCCTTCAGCTATTTTCTGTGCAAGCCCTTCGACAATAGCTGTTTTACCTACCCCAGGATCACCTATAATTGCCGGATTATTCTTCTTCCTCCGCATGAGTATTTCTATAATTCTTTCCATTTCATTTTCTCTACCTATTACAGGATCCAATTCTCCCCTTTCTGCCAGTAATGTAAGATCTCTACTGTACTGGTCTAAAGTGGGCGTTTTAGAATCTCTCTTTGCATGTACCCTTCTATTAGTTGTTTTTTTATCTCCAAGCATTGAGTATATTGTCTCTTCAAATTGCGTAAGATCTATTCCCATTTCTTGAAGAATCTGTACGGCAACGCCTCCCCCGTCGTGAAGGACTGCAAGCAAGAGATGCTCAGTGTTTATATAGGTATCTCCTAAATTAATTGCCTCACGCTCTGCCATTTCAAGCACTCTTTTTGCACGCGGTGTAAGTATAATATCTTCCCTTTCCAGTACCTGAGTCTGCCTGTTTTCTTTTATTAAGGATTCTATTTTTTCCAAAACATTCTGGGGATTTACTCCCATATTAACAATAGACTGAAAAGCAATTCCTTCTCCTAATTTTATTAAGCCGAGGAGAATATGTTCAGTCCCCAGATAATCATTATTTAAAAAATGGGCCTCTTCCTGTGCTAACCATATTGCTTTCTGAGCCCTTTCCGTTAAATTATTCCAATTCATTGCATCATCTCCTTACTATTATAGTTTACATTATTGTCCCAAAAAGACAAATCACTGTAAGATCGTTGTAAAATTCTAAATAAGTTTACAATTTACAAAATTCTGGTAAAATGTCTTGACTAAAGGAACGGAGGTTAATTAATGGCAAAAGAAGAAGATTATACGGCAAGCAGTATAAAAGTATTGGAAGGGCTCGAGCACGTAAGAAAACGCCCTTCTATGTACATTGGATCTACTAACGAGCGTGGTTTGCATCATCTCGTGTTTGAAGTAGTTGACAACAGTATAGATGAAGCAATGGCAGGATTTTGTACTTACATTAAAGTTATAGTACATTCTGATAACAGTGTAACCATTATTGATAACGGAAGAGGAATTCCCGTAGATAAACACCCTCAGCTTGGAGTTTCGGGAGTTGAAGTTGCTTTAACTAAGTTGAACGCAGGTGGTAAATTCGACGGAAAAGCTTATCATGTTTCAGGAGGGCTCCATGGTGTAGGTGTTTCTGTAGTTAATGCGCTTTCCGAGCATTTAAAGGCACGAGTAATAAGAGACCACATTATTTATGAACAAGAATTTAAACGTGGCGTTCCTCTATATCCGCTAAAGGAAATCGGAGGCAGTAAGGATTTTGCAAGTGGAACTGAAATTACATTTATTCCCGACAAAGACATATTTGAAACAATTGACTTTAAAGAGGCTATTATTAAACCAAAACTTAAAGAACTTTCCTATCTGAATGCTGGCCTCAGGATAAAATTTATAAATGAAAAAACAGGAACCGATACCGAATTTTATTCGGAGGGAGGAGTGATTGATTTTATTAAGGAACTTCATAAAGAGCAGCAGGTTCTGCCGAAAGAACCCGTATATATTAAAAAAGCTAAGAGTGATTTTTTCCTTGAAGTTACATTCCAATATAATAGTGGTTTCAATACAGATATACGCTCCTTCGTAAATAATATTAGAACAACTGATGGTGGAACACATGAAATAGGATTTAGAAATGCATTAAATCGTGTAATAAACGATCAGGCCCATCAACTTAAAGTTATAAGAGACTCAATAACTCTTACCGGGGATGATATCAGAGAGGGTCTTACCGCAGTCATAAATCTTAGAATAACCGAGCCACAATTTGAAGGACAAACAAAAACCCGTTTAGGTAATGCCGATGTAAAGGGAAAGGTATACAATGCAGTAAAAGATGAGTTAAATCATTATTTTGATAGACAAATAGATGAGCTTAAAAATATTGTTAAAAAATCAATGCTTGCACAAAATGCCAGACTCGCTGCCAGAAAAGCAAAAGAACTTATAAGGAGAAAAAATAGTCTTGATTTTAGTGGACGTCTTCCCGGTAAATTAGCAGATTGTACTACAAATGATCCTAAAGAAGCAGAACTCTATATTGTAGAAGGAGAGTCTGCAGGAGGTAGTGCAAAACAAGGTCGAGATAGAAAATTTCAGGCAATCCTTCCTCTGCGAGGAAAAATACTGAATGTTCAACGTGCCAGTATACATAATGCATTGGCTAACCAAGAGATTAAGAATCTCATCATATCCCTTGGATGCGGAATAAATGAAGAGTTTAAGTCGGAGAAACTCCGTTACCACAAAGTAATGATAATGACTGATGCTGATGTGGACGGTGCGCACATAAGAACTCTCCTCCTTACATTTTTCTTCAGGTATATGCCCATGCTTATAGAAGAAGGTTATCTATACATAGCCCAGCCTCCACTCTATAGAATAAAATCGGGAAGGAAAACTTATTATGCTTTCTCTGACGATGAGCTGAAAAGAACGCTTACCGAGGTAGGTGGTGAAGTAAAAAGCGAAGTACAACGCTATAAAGGTCTTGGTGAAATGGATCCCGGACAGCTTTGGGAAACTACCATGGATCCATCCAGAAGAGTAATTTTGCGTGTTACTATTCGTGAAGCAGAAGAAGCGAATAAATTATTTGAACTTTTGATGGGTGAAAAAGTTGAACCCAGAAGGCGTTTTATAGAAGAACATGCAAATGAAGTGGTTAATTTGGATATTTAAGGGGTGAAGAATGGCAGATTTATTTGGTGAAAAGGTAATTAATGTTCAGGTAGAAGATGAGATTAGAAAATCTTACCTGGATTATTCTATGAGTGTTATTATTGGAAGAGCTCTTCCAAATGTTCGAGACGGACTTAAACCTGTACACAGAAGAATTTTATTTGCTATGATAGAAATGGGTTGTCTCCCTAATAAGCCCTACAAAAAAAGTGCAAGAGTAGTCGGTGAGGTGCTAGGTAAGTTTCATCCTCACGGTGATATTGCTCTTTATGGTGCTCTGGTGAGAATGGCTCAATCGTTTTCTCTTAGATACCCATTGATAGACGGGCATGGAAATTTTGGTTCGATCGATGGAGATGCGCCGGCTGCAATGCGTTATACGGAAGCACGTCTTTCGCCAATTGCAATGGAGCTTCTCGATGGATTGAACGAGGAGAGTGTTGATTTTGTTCCAAACTTTGACAATACGTTAAAGGAGCCCGTTATTCTACCTGCTAAGTTTTTAAATCTTCTGGCAAACGGTTCATCAGGTATTGCGGTGGGCATGGCTACAAATGCTCCTCCTCATAACCTTAGCGAATTGATAGATGCACTTACTATGATTATTGATAAAGAAAAACTGCAGGATGAAGAAATTTTACCGGAAAAGCTACTTGCCGTTATTAAAGGTCCGGATTTTCCAACAGCAGGAATTATAGTAGGCAGATCAGGAATAAAAGATTATTTTCTTACAGGCAGAGGCACAATCACGATTAGAGGCAAAGCACACGTAGAACCGATTAAACATAGCAAAAAAGTACATTTTGTTATAACTGAGCTTCCGTATGAGGTAAATAAGGCTACTCTTGTAAGTAAAATAGCTGAACTCGTGCATGCAAAAAAGCTTCAAGGTATTGAGGACATAAGGGATGAATCCGATAGAGATGGTATCAGAATTGTAATTAAATTATCTACGGATGTAAATGTGAATGTTTTTGAAAATAATCTGAGAGCACATACTCAATTTGAAAAGCGCTATGGTGTTATATTACTTGGTATTTTAAATAATGTTCCTAAGGTTTTTACTGTTAAAGAACTGTTACTCGAGTTTTTATCCTTTAGAAAAGAAGTTGTCTTAAGAAGAGCACGATTCCAGCTTAGAAAGGCAGAGGGTCATTTAGAAATTCTTCTTGGTTTGGAAAAAGCAATTTCAAGCATCGATGAAGTAATAAAGATTATTCGTGGTTCTAATGATTCTCAAGCTGCTGCAAAAAAGCTTAAATCGCTACTTTCTCTGTCTGATTCTCAGGTGAAGGCAATCCTGGATATGAAGCTCTCTCGTCTTACAAGCCTCGAACAGAAAAAACTTACCGATGAAATTACAATTACAAAACAAAAAATTGCCGAGTTAAAGGAGCTGCTCGAAAACAATTATGTGTTGTGGAATAAAATAAAGGACGACCTTATCAGAGTCAAATCAAAATTTGGAGATAGGAGACGTACGGATATTATTAACGAGGAAGGGAAAATAGATATCGATGATTTAATTGAAGATAGACCCGTTGTTGTTTCCATGACTAAAGACGGATATATAAAACGTGTACCCGAAAATTCTTTTAAGGTCCAAAAACGCGGAGGGAAAGGTATTATCGGTCAGAGTAGCAGTGAAAAAGATTCTTTAAGTGATATTTTTACTACTACTTCAAAAAGCAGAATGCTGTTTTTCACAAACAAGGGAAAGGTATATAGCCTAAGAGTGTATGAAATTCCCTCATCAGGGAGAGAGGCTAAAGGAGCATCCATATATAGGCTCATTCGTCTCAGCAGTGATGAAAAAATAACTGCAGCAATCCCTCTTAGTAACGAAACCTCAATGAAAAATCTCCTGCTTGTGACAAAAAATGGCAGAGGAAAGAGGGTAAATATTCGCGATTTTGAGAAAGTAATGGCTGCAGGCAAAATTGCAATAAAGCTCAATGAGAAGGACGAGCTTGCATCCGTTGTTCCTATTTATGGTGAAGAAGATTATATTATTATAACTGCTAAAGGATACTCTATAAGGACCTCTTCTAAGGATGTTCGCGAAATGGGTAGAACGGCAATTGGAGTAGGGCTTATACGATTGATAAAGGGCGATTATGTTGTGAGTGCTGCTGCTGCAAAAGAAAAAACGGAGCTGTTTATTATTACTGAGAAAGGTTTTGGGAAGAGGACACAATGGCTAGACATAAGAAAGATTAAAAGAAGAGGAAAAGGTGTAAAATGTATAAGGATAAATGAAAAAACCGGCCCTGTAAAAGCAACTCTTATAGTAAACAATAATGATAAAATTGTTGTTATATCAAAAAATGGGAATGTAATAAAATTTAAGGTATCCTCTATTAGAATTTTACGAAGGTCGGCAAGGGGAGTGCGTGTAATCAAATTTAAACATGCTGATGATGCTGTTGCTTCCATAGACACATCTTCTTAGAAGTTATGAAAACAGAGCAAGAAGAGACCGTTAAAAATGCTATTTTAATTACTATTTCGGTTTTAGGAATACTCTTCCTTATCTTTTTGCTTTTTAAAATTAGGAAGGTTATTCCTCCTATTCTTTACGGGGCATTTGTTGCTTATTTATTGTTACCTATTACAGAGTTTTTTAATAGGAAAATGCCCCGTTTTCTTGCTTCAATTCTTTCAATTTCCATTTTTGTTCTAATCTTTGTTTTACTGGGATACATTCTTATTCCTCAAGTTGTTAAGCAAATAAGTGAGGCAATAGCACGAATTCCTCAAATTACACATTCAATCACAAGCTATATAAATAGTCTTTCTGCTCTCATACCTGGAACTAAAGAGGGTAACTTTATAAATGATTTTTTGTCTCGCGCTTCCCAAAATGCAGAGTCAAATTTGTTGGGACTTATGCAAAATATAACAACGATGATTTTAAGGAGAGTGTCACTGATCCCATCCGTATTTGTATCTTTTATTCTTGCGTTCTTTTTTATGAAGGATTCACGATTGTTGTTTAAACTCTCATCAAACTTCTTTGATGGCAGCAAAAATAAAAAATGGATTGAGTTTCTGAATGAATCCAACAGTGAAATACGTGCCTATTATAGTGTTATTCTACTCGTTGCCTTGATTACAGGCGGCATTATGGGACTAATGAGTTATTTTGTTGGCGTTCCTTACTATGTGATGATAGGAGCAATGGATTCGGTTTTAGAGCTTTTACCTTATATAGGCCCCACCATTGTATTTACAACCGGATCAATTTTTGCTTTATTTGTATCATTCAAAACATTTGTGCTTTTTGCAATATTCTTTTTTGTAATAGAAATAGTTCAATCGCAAATTGCAATTCCTCATTTTGCCGGAAGAAGGATAAACCTTCCCCCTATTGCGGTAATCCTTATTATTATTATTGGTGGTGCTCTTGGGGGTATTTTGGGTGTCATTATTGCCGTACCTGCTTTTTTGCTTGCGAAAGATGCTGTAAGGGTTTTCTACCCCAAGGTATATCGCACTTTTATGGGCTCTTGACAAAAAACATTATTTTAATACACTTAGAGAGTTAAATTCACACTTATGAAAGGCTGTCCAGTGCCTTTTATAGTGGAAGGAGGTTTATTATGGAAGGAATTATAAAAACTGGCGGACATCAGTACAGAGTAAAGTCCGGTGATGTAATTAAAGTACAGAAATTAGAGGGTGAAGTTGGTGACAAAGTAAAATTTGATGATGTATTGTTGGTGAAGAACAACGGTGACATTAAAATCGGTAATCCTACCGTAAAAGGTATGTCTGTTGAAGGTTCTATTCTTGAACAAGGTAGAGAAAAGAAAATTATTGTTTTCTTTTACAGAAACAAGACAAGAAATAGAACAAAGAACGGTCATAGGCAACCATTTACTAAGGTAAAAATTGAACGTATTGTAAGTGAGGTGAGCGACAATGGGTAGGAAGAAGGCCAGAACAAATGGCAGAGACAGTAATCCTAAATATCTTGGCGTAAAGCTTTATGATGGACAAAAAGCAAAGGCAGGAAGTATTATTGTCCGACAAATTGGTGAGAGAGTCAAGCCTGGCCGTAACGTTGGAGAAGGAAAAGATTACACATTGTTTGCATTAAAAGAAGGTCTCGTAAAGTTTGAGAAAAAAAGAAGAGTAACTCTCGTCCATATAATTGAGGGCAGTAATTACGAGGAATAAATTTATAGATTATACCTATATCATCGTAAGGAGCGGAAAAGGCGGAGACGGAGCTGTAAGCTTCAGGCACGAGCGTTTCGCTCCTCGTGGTGGCCCGGACGGAGGTAATGGTGGTAAAGGTGGAAATATTATAATTCAAGCAACTAAAAACCTTGACACACTGGATTATTTTGTTCATCATCATCATTTTCTCGCAGAGAACGGTAAAAATGGCAGTTCGTCAAATAAATACGGTAGGCATAGCGAGGATATTGTTATGAAGGTTCCTGTAGGCACTATAGTAATAGATAGGGATTTGAATAAAGTTTTGGCAGATCTTAACGAAGATGGTAAATTGATTATTGTTGCAAAAGGTGGAAGAGGTGGTAAAGGAAATAAGAGTTTCGCAACTCCTACTGAGCGTGCACCCCATTACAGTGAAAAAGGTGAAAGCGGAGAAGAGAAGCGTCTGGAACTCAGATTAAAACTTATATCGGATGTAGGTGTTGTTGGATTTCCCAATGCTGGAAAGTCTACCCTACTCACAAAAGTGACAAATGCACATCCAACTATTGCGAATTATGCGTTTACTACACTATCTCCAAAAATTGGAGTGGTAGATATTAGTACAGGGAAACATTTTGTTATGGCTGATTTGCCCGGACTTATTGAAGGTGCAAGCGATGGGCGGGGGATGGGTAATGAATTTCTTTCTCATATAGAACGCACAAAAGTATTGCTATTCTTAGTAGATGGTAGTGATAAAAAACAAATTTTACCGGTTTACCACATGCTTCTTAATGAGCTTGAAAAGTATAAAATTAAGCTTTTGGAGAAGAAACGCGTTATTGCAATAAATAAAATAGACCTATGGAGCGTAAGACGGGTCAAAGAATTAAAAGAAAAATTTGAAAAACTTGGCGAGGAAGTTTATTTCATTTCCGCGCTTAATAAAATTAATCTTCCCGAGCTTCTTGAGAGATTGTATATTCTTGTTCAGAATACTAAGCCTGAGAAAATTGTTCAGGATGAAGAAACTGTTATTTCTCTTACAAGTAAAGATTTAAAGAAATTTTTAAAAATTGAAAAAATTGGAGCTCACACTTTTAGGGTCTCTCAAGATGAAATAGAGCGCAGGGTTCAACTTACCGATTTTGAACGGATGGGAAGCCTTGCAGAACTTATGCGTTTTTTTGATAAAATTGATCTGGATAAAGAATTAAAGCGTGCAGGTGCTGAGGAAGGCGATAGAACATTAATAGGCAACAGAAGTTTTATATATAAAGAAGATGGAAAAAGGTAGTATAGGATTATTTGGTGGGGCGTTTAATCCTATACATTACGGTCATTTGTTTATTGCAAAAGAAGCCAAACGCATCTTTTCACTTGAAAAAGTAATTTTTGTCCCTACCGGAACTCCGGCTTTTTATAAAGAGAATTTGCTAGATAAAAACATACGTGCGGAGCTTGTTAAGATGTCTGTATCGAATAAAAAAGATTTTGAGACTTCCTTTTATGAAATAAATAAAAATAAAATCTCATATTTTGTTGAAACGTTGAATTATTTTGAAACCATTTATCCGAATAAAAATTTTTTTTTAATTCTTGGGGAAGATACATTTTTGAAGTTTCATCTATGGAAAAATCCTGAGGATATCTTAGGTAGAACGAAAATAATTATTGCAAAGCGCTTTGAGGGAAACTTTTTGAAGTCTAAGAATTATTCACATGAATACTTCACTAAATTCATTAATAGATTTTTTTTTATGGATCACCCTCTTTTTCCAATTTCTTCGACTTTAGTTAGAAAAAGGATACATAACGGCGAATTTATCTCATATCTTGTACCAGAGAATGTTGAGCGGGAAATTGTAAATAATGGATACTATAAAGAAGATAGAAGCAGAAGTTAAAAGAAAAGTTAGCAAGCGACGGTTTGAACATTCTAAGCGGGTTGCTGAGATGGCAGAGTTATTGTATAAAAAATGGGGTGGAAACAGAGAAAAACTTATAATTGCGGGGTTACTACATGATATAGCACGAGATATTCAAACTAGTGAACTTATAAAAATTGCACAGAACAATGGATATAATATAGATGAAATAGAATATGCAAACCCTATTTTGTTGCATGCACCGGTTGGAGCAATGATTGCAAAAAAGAATTTTGGTATTAATGATGAAGTGATTTTAAACTGTATCAGATATCACACAACCGGAAGGAGAGGAATTACATTAGATGAATCCATCATTTATGTCTCTGATTTTATAGAGAAAGGTCGTGATTTCCCTGATGCAGAAAAGGTACGTAGTATTGCTTTTAAAAGTTTAAAGGAGGCTGTATTGGAAGAAACACGTTTGAATGTAAGCTATCTTATGAGTATACGGAAGCCAATACACCTGCATACTATCGAAATGTTTAATAGTTTATTAGAAAAAGAATTGACTAAAACAGAAATAAAAATATAATGTATTGATTTAGCGGGAGTAGCTCAGGGGTAGAGCACTGGCTTCCCAAGCCAGTTGTCGCGGGTTCAAATCCCGTCTTCCGCTCCAAAGCGAGAGGCGCCGTAGCCAAGAGGTAAGGCAAGGGTCTGCAAAACCCTCACCGTCGGTTCGAGTCCGACCGGTGCCTCCAAATGTAGCAATTTATTCTGCCGGGGTGGCGGAATAGGCAGACGCACGGGACTTAAAATCCCGCGATGGCAACATCGTACCGGTTCGATTCCGGTCCCCGGCACCACTTCTTCATAATTCTTAAATGTAATTTTCAGGGTTGCTTTTTAAATTTCGTATAATCTTTTTTTTAAATTATTTTCTAAAACCCTGTCTTCCTAATTATATTTTCATAAAAATCTTATCCAAACCTATTGATTTTGCCTTTTCATATTCCTTACAAAGAATAATTCCTTCACAAAAACAGCGCAGAG
>CAYYKP010000017.1:0-20665 GCA_964468055.1 uncultured Caldisericales bacterium | reverse complement strand
AGTAGAAGATCAGTATGCGGCAGTACGCGAGACTGCAAAACATATTGTTGGTATGGTAGAGCAGGGCCTTGATGTGGTAATAACACATGGTAACGGTCCCCAGGTAGGCTTTATCCTGAGACGTGTTGAAATTGCACATGATACTGCAGATATGCATTTGGTACCTCTTGCAAATTGTGGCGCAGATACACAAGGTGCCATAGGTTATCAGATACAGCAAGCGCTTGATAATGAATTCAGAAGAAGAGGTATTAATAAAAAAGCAGCAACAGTTGTAACACAAGTTGTTGTAGGTAAAGACGATCCTGCATTTGAAAATCCTGCAAAGCCAATCGGGACCTTTTACACGAAAGAACAATCGGAAAAATTGCAGAAAGAACATCCGGATTGGGTTATTATAAATGATTCGGGAAGGGGATACAGAAGAGTAGTTCCCTCTCCGATGCCAAAAGAAATTATCGAGCAAGATGCCATTGAGCTTCTTGTTAAAAATGGTTTCAGTGTGGTTGGTGTTGGCGGCGGCGGAATTCCTGTGATTAAGGATGGAAATGGTAATCTCGAAGGAATTGCTGCGGTAATTGACAAGGACAATGCATCAAGCCTACTTGCGATTAATATTAAAGCAGACCTGTTTATTATTTCCACAGGCGTTGAAAAAGTCTGCTTGAATTTTAATAAACCGAATCAGAAGGTGCTTGATAAATTAACCGTTGCCGAAGCTAAAAAATATGTTGAAGAGGGACATTTTGCCAAAGGAAGCATGCTTCCGAAAATTCAGGCTGTAATCAGATTTCTTGAAGCGGGTGGAAAGGAAGCGGTTATCACAAACCCGGAATCATTGGAAAAGGCACTTAAAGGTGAAACAGGAACCCATATCTATCCGTAGAGATAGGCATTTTGTTTATCTAAAAAATATTAAGTAAATAAGAGCCTCTGCTCACAGGGGCTCTTTACATTTTGAAATTTAAGGTTATAATTTATCAAATGGGAGGCGGTATAGAGGAAAAAGTCGTTTGAAAAGGCAGTCAAAAATCTAAAAGTTCGAGGAGGAGGTATTAGATGAAAAAGTACAAGATTTTAGCATTGTTTATTGCCATTTTGTTTGCTGTAACAATTTTTGCGGGTTGTGCTCCGACAAAACCAGCGGAAAAACCTGCAACAAAACCTGCTGAAAAAACAAAAGTCGCAATGATTCTTGTTGGTCCTAAAAATGACGGTGGCTGGTCTCAGGCACATTATGAAGGCCTGATGTATCTTAAGGATCATGATCCTAATGTAGAAGTTGCTTATTCTGAAAATGTGCAAGAAGGTGCACCTGCAGAAAAAGTTATTAGTGATTACTGCAATCAGGGTTATAAAGTAATTTTTGCTACGAGTTTCGGATTTATGGATCCTATGGTAAATGTTTCCAAGGATTATCCTGATGTCGTATTTGAACACTGCTCCGGTTTTAAAACAACACCTAACCTGGGTACATATTTTGGGAAAATGTATCAGCCTGATTATCTTTCGGGCCTTGTAGCCGGAATGATGACTAAAGCAAACTATATTGGGTTTGTTGCCCCGTTCTCCACGCCCGAAGTTGTAAGGGAAATTGATGCTTTTACAATTGGTCTGCAGGAGGTAAATCCTGATGCAAAGGTGCATGTTGTATGGTTGAACACCTGGTTTGATCCTACAAAAGAAGGCAATGCGGCAAAAACATTTATTGCAAACGGTGCTGATATAATTGTAAGCGGAATGGATTCTCCAGCTCCTCTTAAAGAAGCGCAAAAAGCAGGAATTTATGCAATAGGTTATGATATGGATGCAGCTAGTGCTGCACCAAAAGCCGTACTTACTTCAAGAATATGGCATTGGGGAGTTTATTATACAAAAGTACTTAAAGAAGTTGAAGATGGAACGTGGAAGCCTACGCAATATTGGGGCAGCATGAACGATGGTATTGTTGATCTTGCTCCGTTTGGTCCGATGGTTCCTCAAAATGTAAAGGATTATGTTACTAAGAAAGAGAATGCAATTAAAGATGGGACATTCAAAGTATTTACAGGCCCTATCTATGACCAAGACGGAAAACTTATGGTAAAAAAAGGTGAAGAACTTCCTGATGCTAATAAGCTTCAACTTCAGTGGTTTGTTAAAGGGGTTGTAGGAACAATTCCAAAAGGCGGTTCATAGTATTAATTAGAATTTAAAGATGCCCCGGTTGAGTTAAACAATCCGGGGCATCTTTATATGTGGAGGAAAATATTATGGAAAACGTTCTGCTTCAGGCTAAAAACATAACTAAGAGGTTTCCTGGAGTTCTTGCAAATGACCACATCAATTTTGATTTGATAAAAGGAGAAGTACATACGCTTCTCGGTGAGAATGGTGCTGGGAAAAGTACTCTAATGAATATCTTGGATGGCATTTATTACCCCAATGAAGGAGAAATATTTATTAACGGGGAAAAAGCAAATATTCATTCTCCTTTTGATGCAATGCGTTACGGTATAGGTATGATCCATCAGCATTTTATGCTTGTGGATACACTTACCGTTCTTGAAAATATCATATTGGGATTAAAAAATCAGAAATTTGTTATCAATAAAAAAGAGGTAGAAAGTAAAATTCTTGAAATTTCCGACAGATACCATTTTGATTTAAAACCTTACGCAAAAATTTGGCAACTATCCGTGGGAGAGCAGCAAAGGGTTGAAATTGTAAAAATGCTTTTTAGGGGAGCCAATATTCTTATTCTTGATGAGCCAACGGCAGTGCTTACTCCTCAAGAATCGGAAGCCTTGTTTGTAATATTAGAAAAGATGAAATCTGAAGGGAAGTCTATTATATTTATCAGTCATAAAATGAATGAAGTAATGAAGATTTCGGATAGAATTACCGTATTAAGAAAAGGAAAAGAGATAGGTACCGTATATAAAAAAGATGTCAGCCAAAAAGACCTTGCAAAGATGATGGTAGGAAGAGAAGTTCTATTCAGGTTGGAGAGAAAACCAATCGAAGAGGGAAAAGAGGTTTTGGACGTAGATAAGATTGAAGCCTTAAATGACCGTGGTATAAAAGTTTTGAACGGTATCAGTTTTAAGATACATGCGGGAGAGATATTCGGTTTGGCTGGAGTTGCAGGTAACGGACAGAAGGAACTTGCTCAGGTAATTACAGGTTTGCGTAAAGCAAATTCAGGCAAAGTTTATCTTATCGGCAAAGATATTACGAATAAGCATCCGCTGCATATTACAAATACCGGCCTGAATTATATTCCTCCGGACAGGCTTAAGGTGGGGCTTATACCAAATCTTTCTTCAGTGGAAAATGCAATTCTCAGACGGTATGGAAAAAATCCTATTGGTAAAAATGGATTGGTGAACTATAAAAGAGCACAGGAATTTACGGAAGATCTAATTGAAAAATATAGTATTATGGTCCCTCGCATTAGTGCTCCGGTTAAACTTCTTTCGGGGGGTAACATGCAAAAGTTGCTCCTTGCAAGAGAAATATCTGAAAAACCTGCTCTCCTTATCGCAGTACACCCGACAAGAGGTTTGGACATAGGTGCAACGGAATTTATTAGAAAAACATTGCTGGAAGCACGTGATAATGGAATGGCTGTTTTACTTATTTCCGAAGATCTTGACGAAATTTTAATGATTTCAGATAGGGTTGGAGTAGTCTATGAAGGGTACATTACCGGCATAGTAAATGCTGATAAAGCAGATATTCATAAACTTGGGCTCCTTATGTCAGGAGCTGAGCAAGCGACGGGAATGGGGGTAAAAAATGCTTAGATTTGAAAAACGAGAAAATACACCTGTGAGTTTGAAGTTTATCGTACCTGCTGTTTCTGTTATTATAGGACTTTTAATCGGTGCAATTGCAATACTTTTGAAGGGAATAAATCCTCTCAGAGTTTATCAGGCATTATTTATAGGAGCGTTCGGCAGTAGATATACAATTTCGGAAACTCTAGTTGCAGCTACTCCGCTTATTATTATTGCTGCAGGTTTAATACTTGTGTTTAAGATGAATTTTTGGAACATCGGTGCATACGGCCAGTACATATTAGGCGCAATTTTTAGCTCCTATTTTGCGTTATTCTGGTCACCTAATATACCAAAACCTATAATGCTTACTATAATGGTAATTGCCGGAATGGCAGGAGGTGCATTTTGGGCTATTATTCCCGCCCTGCTTAAAGCATACTGGGAAGTGAATGAAGTCATCTCCACTTTGCTTCTTAACTATATTGCCCTTTTTGTATTAAAGCTTCTTATGTATGGACACTGGCGTGACCCTTTAAGCCATGGATTCCCTCTTTCAAAACCTTTTCCTAACAATGCACAGCTTCCCCGGATTATGTACCATACAAGAGTGAATCTTGGCTTGATTTTTGGTATTATTGCGGTAATTGTTATTTGGTTTATACTGAAAAAAACGCGGTTTGGATATGAAACCCGTGTAATCGGCGAGAATCCTCGTGCTGCACGTTATGCAGGAATTAGTGTAGCACGTAATATAGTTATTGCCATGGCAATAAGTGGTGCATTGGCAGGGCTTGCCGGTATGGTTCAGGTTTCAGGTATTATTCATATGTTGCAGATTCAGATAAACCCTGACTATGGTTATACGGCAATTATTGTTGCATGGCTTGCATACCTTGACCCTATTGCCGCATCGTTTGTTGCCGTGCTTCTTGGCGGACTTGCATCCGGTGGATATCAGATACAGATAACAATGCAGGTACCCTTCGGCATAGTAAATGTTATTGAGAGCTCTATCCTTTTCGTTTTAATTGGCAGTGAAATATTTACTAAGTATAGGGTGCACTTCGGGCAAAAAAAGAAAAAGATTGCAACCAGTGCAAAAATAGGAGGAAACTAATATGATTGCTTCTCACCACTTAATTATAATTGCTCTTCTTTTTGCTGCTGTTCAGTCAGGTACGATTTTACTCTATCCTACAATAGGGGAGATCTTTGCAGAGCGTGCGGGTATTTTGAATTTAGGAATTGAAGGTATGATGATTATGGGTGCTTTCTTTGGATTTGTCATAACCTATGTCACAAAAAATCCTTACATTGGTTTTGTTGCAGGAATGATTGCAGGAGGGCTTGCTGCATTGATACATGCTTTTGTATCAGTTTCCTTGCGTGGTAATCAGGTTGTAAGCGGACTTGCACTTACAATTTTCGGACTTGGGTTTACAAATTTTTACGGGCAGAGATGGATAAATTTAAGACTTACTGTTGCCCCTCAGCCTATTTCCATTCCGATACTTGCAAAAATTCCTTTTGTAGGTCCTGTATTATTTAAGCAGGATGCTCTTGTTTATGCTTCATATATTCTTGCTATCGTTATGTGGTTTATCCTGTACAAAACAAAGGCAGGAATTCATCTTAGAGCCGTCGGACAGAATGCGCGTGCAGCGGATGCAATGGGTGTGAATGTTTATGCTGCAAGATATTGGTGGACTTTCTTCGGAGGGCTTCTTGCCGGTGCAGGAGGTGCTTATCTTACAATTGGGTATGCATCTTTCTGGCTTGACGGAATGACAGCCGGAAGAGGATGGATAGCTATAGCACTTGTTATTTTCGCAATGTGGGATCCATTAAATGCAATGATAGGTGCATACTTATTCGGAGGTATTGATGCTTTACAGCTTCAGCTTCAAACTATCGGAGTAACAGTTCCTTCTTCTATTTTAAATATGTTGCCCTATCTTCTTACTTTTATTGTAATTATTGCGGCAACATTGGTTGTGCGTGTTAAGCATATATCTACACCGAAAGAACTTGGAATTCCATATTCCAGAGAGGATAAATAATATGAGCTATGTAAAAAAGTTAAAATGTTTGTTATGCGGTAAAGAGTATAATCCCGGAGAGGTAAGATATACATGCCCCGAATGTGGTAACGAAGGGATTTTAGAAGTTATGTATGATTATGATAAAATAAAGAAACATTTTTCAAAAGAATCTCTTGTAAACAACAGGAATTATACAATGTGGCGTTATCTTCCCCTTTTGCCCGTGGATGATACCACAAAAATAGGCCCGTTAAAAGTTGGATGGACCCCGCTTTATACTGCTGACAGAATCAGGAAAGATTTGGAAATGCCGAATCTTTGGATTAAAGATGACGGTAGGAATCCAACTGCATCTTTAAAAGACAGGGCGTCAGCAGTTGCTGTTGTAAAAGCACGGGAACTTGGCGAAAAGATTGTAACCTGTGCTTCCACGGGGAATGCTGCATCGTCCCTTGCCGGAGCTTCTGCTTCCGTTGGATTGAAAAACTATATTTTTGTGCCTAAAGCTGCACCTAAAGCAAAAATTGCCCAGTTGCTTGTATTTGGCGCAACTGTTTTTGCAGTAAACGGAACGTACGATGATGCGTTTGACCTTTCAATAGAGGCTACGAAGGAATTTGGTTGGTATAACAGAAATACTGCTTTTAATCCCTATATGGTAGAAGGTAAAAAAACTGTTTCTTTGGAGATTGTGGAACAGATGAATTTTGAGGTACCGGATTATGTCTTTGTTTCTGTGGGTGATGGCTGTATCATATCGGGTGTTGCTAAAGGTTATAAAGATATGTTTGCTCTTGGATTTATAAACAAGATGCCGAAGCTTGTGGCCGTACAGGCTGAGGGGTGCAAGCCTGTCGTTGATGCCGTAAACGGCAATGGTAAAGTAGAATTTGTAAACCCGAATACGCTTGCGGACAGTATTGCCGTAGGTATTCCGCGCAATAGAGTAATGGCGGTGAGGGATATAAAAGAATCCAATGGTTTTGGCATTTCGGTTGATGATAATGAAATCATATCTGCCATAAAGTATCTTGGGTCAACACAGGGAATATTTGCGGAACCTGCAGGTTCAACCGGTTTTGCAGGAATGTTAAAAGCCTTGAAAGAAGGCAAGATTTCTAGAAAAGATAAAGTAGTTGTAATAGTTACCGGAAACGGCCTTAAAGACGTAGAAAGTGCGATAAAAGCGGGTGGAGAACCCATTGTAATAGATCCTAACATAAAAGAAGTTAGGAAGGTTGTGAAAAATTTATAAAAATATGATTACTGTAAAGCAAGAAGTTTTTACAAATTAAGGGGGCTCATTTTATACTGAGAGCTTCCTTAACTGTGTGTATAGCAAAAATTTTTATGGCGGGAAGGGCTTATGCAAGGTATAAATACTAATATTTATGTAATTGCATCTTTAATGCTTATTTTGGGTTTTATCTTCGGAAGATTATTAAAGAAAATTGGTCTTACCGAAGTGTTAGCATACATTATTGCAGGGATTGTAATAGGTCCCCTGCTGAAATTTAATGTACCCGGATTTTTAAATACTGCTGTTACCGCAATAACTCTTTCTTTTGTTGCCTATATGGTAGGGTTAAGCTTTTCTTTCAAATTTCTTAAACGAATGGGGAAAAAAATAATAATAATTCTACTTGTGGAAGTCGTTATCACATCATTTGTTGTATGGGCAGCTGTTTATTTGTTTACAAAGAATCTTCCTCTGGCTATAATTCTCGGCTCCCTTGCTCCTGCTACCGCACCTGCGGGAACTATTGCCGTGATAAGAGATTTAAGGGCAAAAGGTACTTTGACAGATGTTTCCATTGCAATTGTGGGACTTGATGATGCTGCAGGAATAGTTATTTATTCTTTTGGTATAGTGCTTACCAAAGCGTTACTGGGAGGGAATATAGATGTCAGAGCTTTTATCATTAGGCCCATGTGGGAAATATTTGGTGCCGTGCTTCTTGGTGCTTTGGCGGGACTTGCCGTATCGTTTTTAACAAACAAAGCAAAGTTCTCCTCAGACCATATATTTATTCTTTCCATCGGTGTTGTTATGCTTTCCTGGGGCTTAGCTCAAGTAATCGGCGTATCCGCCATACTTACTTGTATGATACTTGGAACAGTGATGGTAAACTTCAATACCTCAATAAGCAACCAATCTAACAGACTGATAGATAGTGTTATGAGTCCTATTTTTATCCTTTTCTTTGCCGCAATTGGCACACAGATTAACTTTTCGCAGTTTATAAAAATGATTGGGGTTGTACTAATATACTGTGTCGGAAGAAGTGTTGGCAAGATGTTGGGATGTAGCCTTGGAGGTATACTTTCCCACTCGGAGCCGAAAATTACAAAATATTTGGGTATTGCACTTTTAAATCAGGCAGGTGTTGCAGTGGGGCTTGCATTTCTTGCAGCGCAGGAACTTTCAGTTTATCATATGGGTGGGATGATTACGACACTGATGGCTACAACCACTGCCGTGTTTCAGATACTTTCTCCTCTTGGCACGCAATATGCCCTTAAAAAATCCGGGGAAAGCAGACTATAAATTATCTATTATTTCCCATTCAAGTCGTTCGTTCTTACTGAAAAGCATAACGTTTAATTTTCTGTTTTTCAGGATTGTTTTTATCGGATCTGTTAATGCTCTTTTGTACGTTTCATAATCTATGTGTACCTTATCGGTTAAATATATAGGTATTGCTATTCCTTCGCATTCTTTATCATATGCTTTTAGTAACAATTCGGTAATGCTGTTCCTTATATCTTCTTCTGCCTCATCAAATGCGTAACTGAAAGGAAAAATGGAATAGAAAATGTTTGTGGTGTCGGTCTCTTCGCAAAATATAGAGAATCTTTGTACCGTATCGGAATAATATTGAATATTTTTTATCATATTGCTTGTTATGAATTCTTCCGGAATGTTAATTAGAGGTTTAACGCCGAACTTGGAACTCTCAAAAGGTATATATATGCAATGGATACTTGTGATTATTTCCGTGCTATTTGACGTAATAAATGTGATTTTTCCGCTTCCAATATCGGTGCTGAATAGATATTTTAAATTGGCCGTATCTTCCTGCGTGTTTGTTTCATGTATGTTGTTTCTTAATCGGAATGCGCCCGTTATAAATACGGCAAAAGCAATTGCGCTGATAATAAGTACTACAAGAAAAATCGCTAAACCTGCGAATGTTTCCACTTAGTCAGCAGGGGATATTCCTATGATTCGGTCTTTATTTACAAGCGTAAAATCTCTTTCTTTCAGGGGTGTGCCGCCGTAAACCAATGTAATGTTTACTTCCGTAACTGCTATAAATTGCTGATTTTTAAGGAATTTATTCAATGCATCGGAAAATCGCATACTTACAGGTACGGTTACGTTTCCCCTTATAATAAATGCATCCGTCAGTATAAGAACCGAAACCTTTTTGCTATTTTCTCCAAGAGCCATCACGTCGCCTCCCCTATTTGTGTTAAAAAGGCAGGTAGTTAATTACCTGCCTAAAAATTTATTTCTTTTTTGCGTCTTTTTGTTTTCTCCGTACACTTGGAGGTACAAAGTATCTGCGCTTTTTCAGCTCGGAATACAAGCCATCTTTTATACACTGTCTTTTAAATCTTTTCAATAAATCATCCAAAGATTCATTCTGTCTTTTATGTACTTGTGCCACAGCAACCTTCTGCACCCTTTTCTTCTGGGGGCCAGAACTCGCCTCCTTTCAATTAAATTCTATTTAAGTTTAGCGATTTATTCCTCTCTGTCAAGTGCACGAATTGAACCGAAGTGAGTTTCTTTTTTACTGCAGCCGGGTTATTTCAAGATATAAATTTGTTTTAAAAAATTCTTTAAGACAATCATATTAGCAATTTTGAAGTATATGCAAGATAAACAATAAAAATCATTATTGCCCAAAAGCGCTTTTTCATTTTTTTTTACCTTTTTTGTGGCGTGCTTTTTGTATTAAAGCAGTAAATAATCTTTGTATTTATATGTATTTGTTAAAAACATGGCATTTAAATCAATTTTAAGGGGTATATTGTAAAAATAGGCGGTGATTACCCCTCTATAGTGCTTAAAATGGAAAAAACGGCCACTTTAAAATGTATATACAATCAGGGTTTTGAGATTTTAAGTGAAATAAAAACTAATCTGATAAGTAATAATTCGAAGAACACCCCTATTTATCACATTTTTCTGCATACAATATTGGCAAATTTTGACTAAAATGCTTTTTTCAAATATTACAATATTTCCTGCTTGTTTACTTTATGTTTGTAGTTTAAAACAAAGGAAACATATTAGTAAATGTGGTAGCTATGTACTTTACAGTGGGTGGAAGTACCCTTTTTAATTTTAAGGATTTTTTAATCCGAACGTTTTATAAAAATCTTTCAAATATCTACGTGTTGCCTCATTTAATTTTTTATATGAAATATCATTTAGAATTTCAAATATATGAGGCAATTCGACCTATTGACACAGAAAAAAATTTCACTATACTATCTACCAATAAGTAGATACAGATATTCGCCACTGAATACCTGATACCTACCTCCTTTCTTATTTATGCCAGGGAGGGTGCCCCATCGCCTTCCCTTTCTTTTTGTCAAATTTCATTTATAATGTTTCTATAAATTTATTTTTGGGAGGTACTTATGAAAAGAATTGTTGTTTTGATACTTATAGCTTTTTTATTTTTAGGTGTAGGGTGTTCTCGTAAAACTTCAAATAATAACAACGGCAAACAGCCGAATGATGATTCCCTTATCAAAGGAGATGCACAGTCAATACTTGCAAAAGCTGCACAGAACTTAAGGCAGAGCACGGATTTCGAAGCTACTAAAACTGTTACCGTAAAGATAAACGGTAAAGAAACAAGTGTTACCTTATTTAATTTTATAACAAATTCAAGCAGTATTTATTCCGCATCTAAAACAGAGCTTAAAAACGGCAATGAAAGAATTGTTTTTAAAAGAGTCCATTTGAAAAACGTACAATATGAGTTTATACCCGCTGAAAACAAATGGCTTACGGTGGATAAAGGTAAGAACAACTTTTCCTTTTCGTATTCCTATTATAAATTGAATAGGAGTTTTACGTTGGACACATTAAATAATATCTATTCTCCGGATAAAAATGTGTTAGGTGATTTTGTTAAAAACCTTACCAAAACTGACACTGAAAAGGTGGGAGGTATCACAGCAACGGTACTTTCCTATTCATATCAAAGCAGTGATAGCAAAAGTAGCATTGAGAGGCAGGGGAAAATCTATATAACTGAAATGGACGGAAAACTTTATCCTATTCGTGTTGAAGATGATAAATTAGTTACTTTTAAAAGCAATAGTACCACTGTGGAAAATGTTACAAACATTATGATAAAAAATATTGGGAATGCGAAAGGTATAACTACCAAAAAATAAGCTATACTTTTTCAAACTGCATAGTATACAACTCGTAATAGAGCCCCTCTTTTTTCATTAGTTCTTTATGTGTGCCTTGCTCGGTAATCCTGCCTTTGTTGATCACGTAGATCTTGTCGGCGTTTTTTATCGTAGCTAACCTATGAGCAATAACGACGGATGTTCTGCCCTCCATAAGTTTCTTCAGTCCTTTTTCGATGAGCTCTTCCGTATTTGTATCTATTGATGCGGTGGCTTCGTCTAAAAGCAATACCCTGGGATTGTAAACAAGTGCTCTTGCAAAGGATATAAGCTGTCTCTCTCCTTGAGAAATATTTTTTCCTTCCGTTGAAAGTTCCGTATCGTAGCCATTTGGTAAGTGTGTAATAAAGCTGTGCACACCAATTTCTTTTGAGGCATTTATGATTGACTCATCCGATATATCCTCTTTTCCAAGAGTTATATTCTCTTTCACAGTACCCTTAAAGATAAATACGTTTTGCAATACCATTCCCATATATGATCGTATCGATTTTTTACTGAATTCTTTTATATTCACTCCGTCTATTTCTACTGACCCTTTATCCGCATCGTAAAAGCGTAATATGAGGTTTGCTATTGTGGATTTTCCTGCTCCGGTAAATCCGACAATAGCAACTTTCTCTCCGTGCTGCGCCGAAAGGTTTATATTTGTTAATGTTTGAGTTTTTTTATCGTATGAAAAGAATATATTCCTTAGATTTACATCACCTACGATATTTTCTTTGAATACGGGGTTTTTGGGGTCGGGAATTACATCCTTAGCGTCAAGGAACGAGCTGAGCTTCTTCATTGAGGAGATAGCATTTTGCAGTATGGAAAACTTATCTGAAAGGTCTCTAAGAGGTCCGTACAAACTGTTCAGGTAGGAAAGAAATGCCACAATTGTTCCGATTGTTGCCTTTCCGTTCACTGCCATAATACCGCCGAAAATTATGATTAAACTTACTGAAATGTAGGAAAGTATATTAATACTTTGCCTTAGGACGATGGATTCCATTTGTGCTTTATGAAATGTATCTCTGTATCCTTCTGCAATTTTCCTAAATTTTACTCTCTGCCTTTTTTCTGCCCCGAATGTTTGCACGAGCACTATACCGGACAAAGTTTCTTGCATTTCAATATTAATTTTTACAACAAAATCTCTTACTTTTTCATATAATCTTTCCATTTTTTCTCCGAGAAATATCGCGGAAAGTATTGCAAATGGCATTGGGAAAATGACAATCAGTGCTAATTTCGGATTAATGTAAAACATAAAGATTACTGCAAACACTATAAGGGCAATATCCCCGAACAGTGCAACAATTCCCGAAGAAAGAAGCTGGTTCATGTTTTCTACATCGTTTGTTATACGTGTGATGATTTTGCCCGAAGGTTCTTTGGAGAAGAATGAAACTGCAAGGTTTTCCATATGTGCAAATAAATCATGCCTGAGGTCTTTCATAATACGTTGCCCTGCAAGATTTGTTGTGTAAATTTGTATAATCTTCGCAATGAATAATACAAGTGCCGTTATTGCAAATAAAATTGAAATTCTTACAAGTCCGTGAACATCTTTTGTCTGTATAAATTTATCTATTGCCTGTTTTGAAAGAAGGGGAATTACCATGGAGCATAGCGTGGCAATGATCAGAAATATAAATGAAAGAAGTATCAACAATTTATACTTTGTAATGTAGGGAATAAAGCGTTTGATGTAATATTTATTTTTCATTATATTTCAATGCCCTCTAATATTTGCTTTCTGTATAAATGGTAGTAATATCCTTCTGTTTTATATAGTTCGTCCGGTTTTCCCTGTTCGATAACTTTTCCGGAAGCAAGTACTGCAATTCTGTCCATTACCGTTAAAGCACTAACGCGCTGCGAAGTTATAATTGCAGTAATATGGTTTTCCTTCAGGTAACTTTTGAGATTTCTGATAATTTCTTTTTCGGTATCCGTGTCCACTGCTGAAAGCGGGTCATCAAACAACATTATAGGTCTTTTTGTGATTACAGCACGTGCAATTGCAACACGTTGCCTTTCACCGCCCGAAAGTGTTATTCCTTTCTCGCCCACAAGGGTGTCAAACTTTTCGGGAAGGGCTTCTATGTTTTTCTCAATTGCTGCAATCCTTGTGGCTTTTTTAACTTCTGATGCAGTTGCATTGCTGTTTCCAAGTTTTATGTTTTCAATAAGTGTATCACTAAATAGGAAAGGTTCCTGTGGCACATAACCGATACTATGTCTAAGTGTTGTAAGTGGTATTTTAAATAAATCGTAACCATCTATTACTATTGTATTTTTCGGTGGATTGTAAACTCGCAGAATCATTTCAAGTAGAGTAGTCTTTCCGCTTGCAGTTGGTCCTGTAATTCCCAAAAGTTCTCCGGGATTTATTTTTAGCGAAATATTTTTTAACACATTCGTTTCCGCATCCGGATATTTAAAGCTTAAATCGTTAATTTTGATATTGCCTTTTAAAAATTCTATTTTTCCCGGATTTATGTCTTTTATCTCGGGTTCAGCTTGTAAAACTTCTTCTATTCTACCGAGAGATGCTTTTGCACGTTGCATAAGTGATATTGTAAAGCCTATTGCCATCATAGGCCATGCAAGCGTATCGATATACTGAGAAAATGCAACAAGAGTTCCTATGGTAATTCTATTTTGTATTACAAGTATTCCTCCCCATAAAATAAGTATGAACAAAGAGGTGTATATTAAAAAATCGATTGCCGGATCCAAAAATCCGTCCAGTTTTACAAGCTTCATATTTTCCTTGAGATAATCTTCATTTACACTGCTAAATAGCTTTAGGTAAAAATTTTCTCTTGTAAACGCTTTAATAACTCTTATGCCGCTGATTGCTTCCCTTACCCTAACCGTTATTTCTCCGAAGAGCTGCTGTACTCTCTTAAAATGCTTATGGATTTTGTGACCGAAGTTCAATGCAAGTGGAATAAGCAGGAGAAGTGGTATGGAAACAAACACTGATAGCCTTGGGCTCATAATGAACATCATTATGAATGTTGTAACTCCAAGTAGTAGAATATCCATCCCCCCGAGAAATCCCATTATAAGGAACATTCTTACTGCTCTGGTGTCGTTTGTTACCCTTGCCATTAGATCACCTATTTCCTGTTTTTCAAAGTAGGACTTATGCATTGACAAGTATTTTTCAAATAGTGCTGTTTTCAATTCGAAATCCAACTTCAATACAAGCTTTCTTAGCATATAATTGTAAATATATCTAAGAAGTATAATGCCTGCTGCGATAACCAGAATGTATATTCCGTATTGCACAATAAGGTGAGTGTTTTTATTACCTACCGCGTCTACTGCCTTCTTTGTGAATACGGGAATAATAACGTGGGAAAAATCCACGACTGTGAGCATCAATATTATCGGAATGTACCACTTTATCTCTTTTTTAAAGAATCTGAAGATAAGTTTCACTTATTTTGTTGCAACCTCCAGCCTGATGTATCCGTTAAGAAAAAAATATTCCGTAAATTTTTTAAAATGTGCCTCAGCAAGGACTTTCCTTAAATTTATATTCATAAATTCTTCCGCAAGAGGACATTCCATTTTTCTTATTAGAAATTTAATAAAAAAAGAAGCCATTTCTACATCCTTTTCCGAATAATCTAATATTATGAACTGTCCGCCCTCTTTCAACGCATTGTATGCATTTTTTATTATTTCTATTCTGTCTTCTTGTACAAAACCGTGAAGTACGAAAGATATGAATGTTTTATCGAATTCTTTTTTAAATGGAAGTTCTTTGCGAATGTCTTTTTGTATGAATTCCGCATCTTTATATTTGTTACATTTTTTTTGTGCCTGGCGGATCATTATTTCTGAAAGGTCCATTCCAGTGTAGCGCCGTATCTTTGCCTTTTTATGAAATAAGCAGCTAAATCTGCCGGTTCCTGAGCCAAGGTCAAGAATGCTTTCATTTTCTTCAAATTTTATTTTGTCGATTACCCTATTTATAAATGACGGATATATTCCCAAAGAAAGTATGTCCAATAAAGTATCGTAATGTTTTGCTTCAAACGGGTTTAATTCCACTTTTGATTTTATTTTACTCTGCAATTTAGAAACTCAACCTCCCATTTATTATTTTTATGTCTTATTCCGGAAATAGTACAATTTTCAATATGGATACCGTAGATGTTCCTTATGGGTATGTTTAATATGTATGCGATAATCATTCTTATGGGGTTTGAATGTGTGACGATTAGCACGTCATCCTCTTTATTAATTCCTTCTATTCCGCTTATGGTTCTTTCGTAGAATTTTTTTATGGCTTCTCCTTTCTGAAAATGGAAATTTTCAGGATCACTTACAAATTGCTTCCACTCATCCGGATACAGTTTCTTAACTTCATTTCCTGTCTTTCCGCTCCAATTACCGTAATCAATTTCTTTAAAGTTTTTGTCGGTAAAAAGTTTTGTTTTGTTTATGTGTGCTATTATACGTGCTGTTTGGTATGCACGTTCTATGGGGCTTGTAACGACATAGGAAAGATGTTTGCCATCAAAATATCTTGCAATAGTGTGTGCCTGCATTCGTCCGGTTTGGTTCAAAGGCGCACTGCTTGCCCAGCCCTGAATGATTTTCTTTCTATTCCAATCTGTCTCCCCGTGTCTTGTCAAGTAAATCATTTTGTTCCTTTCTCATCAAGTATATTATGTTTTATATCCACAGTAATTTATTATATATAAAAATCTTTACATTAAAAGTCTTTTCTATATAATTTAAAAGGAGGTGTTTAATGAAAAAGATTTTACGCGTTGTCCTTATTGTGATAATACTTGCTCTTGCGGCGTACGGTGCATATTCGCTTACCGAAAAAACGGTTTCTTACCTTCGATATAGGGAGCAGCATTCTTCGGTAATAAAAATCCAAAATATTAAAAACGGTGTTTCTCCTGTTCCTCACATGGAATTTACTGCTTTCGACGGCAGCAAAATCTCCCTGTATAATGAGTTAAAGAAAAAAGATTTTGTAATTGTTTCGTTTGGTAGTATCTACTGTACCAATTGCCATAAGGAATATAAAACTCTTGAATCCGACAATATGTTGAGTAAACTTCCTGAAAATGCGGAAATATTTTTTGTTGTACCCGAGGAAAGAGATTTTATAAAACAATTTGAGAAGGATCTGGACATACATATTCCTCTCTTTACCATAAACAGAAAGTATGTGGATGAAGTAGGTATTACGGGGATACCCACTTCTGTTGTTATAGGAAAGGATGGAAAAATTAAGATGTATTACACCGGATTTAAGGAATCTGTTTTGCAAGATATGTATGACTATATAAAGAAAAATGCACATTAACTCGCTAATTTCCCAATCTGCCATTCTACTTATACCCTTAAGAATTGTTTTTTTGTTCTTTGTTTTGTTATTTATATCTATTTTAAATTCTTACAAATACCGAACAAAAAGTGTTTCTCCCAGATTTTGGGCAACGATTTTTTATACATACCAGATTCCCGTATCAATTGTTACAATACTTATTCTGTTGCCGCTTGATTTTGTATGGAGGTTATTCACCGAATACGAATCCCCTCCCTTAATTATTTTTTGTTTTTGAATAGTCCTGTTTTGATTAGAGGTGTTAAAATAGCTTTTGACGCGCTTTTTAGTTTTATTATGACCGATTTGGTGACGCGCTTTTCGTATTGACTGCTTTTTGTAAAGCCGTTTACAGACGAAGAAGTTTATCTATCGTTTAGGAATGATAATAAGCATTATGAAATTAAGAAAATTATTTTTTTATTAGTCTGTTAATCATGTTTTCTTTGTTAAAAATTTTTTATAGGAGATGAAAATGGAAAGAATTAGAGAAATTGTAAAGAGAAAAGATGTGGATTATATTGAAATTCGCATGGAAGAGGGTACTAGAACGGATATTGTTATTCGTGGAAAAGAAGTTGATTCGGTAAAGGAAGGACGATTTATCGGCGGCAATGCAAGGGTTCTTGTTGGTGGTGTATGGGGTTTTGTCTATTTTACAAACCGTGATGAAATCCAAAAAAAGGTGGATGAAGCGGTGGAACAGGCAAAAACTCTTCGGGGTATTGTCAATGAGAAAACAGGACTTGCTCCTTCTCCGGCAGTTGAAGCGTATGTAAAACCTTCTGTAAAAAGGGATCCTTACTCGGTACCGCTTACGGAGAAAATGCGGCTTTTGACCCATTATAGTGATGTTGCCTTATCTTCTGCAAGTAGTGTCGTAACTACCATTGTAGTATACTCGGATGTTAAGAAGAAGCTGTACTTTGCAAATTCCGAAGGTACATATATCGAAAAGGAATTATTGGATATCGGAGGTTATGTTGTTCCTGTTGCAAATAACGGTGCTACTTTGCAGAGGACGATGGTGCCATTCGGCAGTAGCAACGATTATTCCGTGGTAGAAAATCTTGATGGTGAAATTAAAGAAAAGTCGCAACTTGCCGAAAAGCTGTTAACTGCTGAAAAAGCAACTGGTGGTGAATACCCGGTAATCATTGATCCGCATCTCGGAGGAGTATTTATTCACGAAGCATTTGGCCACTTGAGCGAAGCGGATTTTATTTCCGAAGATGAGCGTATGAAGAAAATTATGCGCATAGGAAATAAAGTTGGTTCGGATATTTTGAATGTATTTGACAGTGGTGATATTCCTGGCCTTAGGGGAGCCTTGCAGTATGATGACGAGGGGGTTAAGACGAAAAAAATGTATCTTATAAAAAATGGTATTTTAAGTGGACACCTGCATTCCAGAGAAACTGCATACAAAATGGGAGAGGAGCCTACTGGAAACGGCCGTGCAATAAATTACAAATTTGCTCCTATTCCGAGAATGAGAACTACCTGCATAGAAAACGGCAGTGATAAATTTGAAAACTTTGTTAAGGATATTAAAAAGGGTATCTACGCGAAAGGTTCATTCGGCGGGCAAACGAACGGTGAGTTGTTTACATTTGCTTCGGAAGAAGCATATCTCATTGAAGATGGTAAAATTACGAAGTTACTCAGGGATGTATCTCTTTCAGGTAATGTGTTTGAGACTTTAAAAAATATTGTCGGAGTTGCAGATGATTTTGAGATAAGAGATACGGGTGGAGGATGTGGAAAAGCCGGACAGTCACCACTCCCGGTAAGTCATGGCTCACCTCATGTATATATTAAAAAAGTAATTGTCGGAGGCAAATAATGAAAGATAAATTTGTGAAAATTGTTAAGTCGAAAAGTGCTTCGGGTGAACTTTTTACTATAAAAAATCGCCATTTTGCCGTTAACTTTGAAAATAACAATTTTAAAGGAGTAGAAGAGGGAGAAACCGAAGGTTTTGCAGTAAGAGTAATGAAAGATGGCAAAATAGGTTTCTCGTATGCAGAAGGAAATAAAGGTATGGAAAGTGCTGTTGAAACAGCATTCGATTCATTGCAATTTGCCAATACCGTAAAATTTTCTTTTGCTAAAAAGGAACATATGTCGTCGGTAAAATGTTTTGATAAAGAAATTGTTGATGAAAGCAGGGACAATGCAATTGAGCTTGGACGAGAGTTCATAGATTTTATTAAATCATTAAAAAATGGTATCCAGGCAGGATTTTCTCTTAATAGAAATATAATTCGCCAGGAAATTATAACAACAGAAGGTTTTGAAGGAAGTTTTGATAAAACCATTAAATCCGTTTCTGCCGGAGGATTTTATGCGGAGCAGGGTAATTTTCTTGAAGTTTTTGCGTCTCAGGCGCGCTCTTTAAATAACCTTTTTGATCTGGAGACGATAAAAGAAAAAATAAAAACAGATATATCGGCTGCTGAAACAAATGTAAAGGTTTCATCTGAAAAGTACCCTGTTATATTCACTCCATTTGCAGTTGAGAGCCTTTTGATGCCTCTTCTTTCTGCTTTGAACGGTAAAAATATTTTAAAAGGTTACTCCCTTCTTAAGGGAAAACTCGGGAAGGAAGTTTTTTCTCCGAATCTTACTATTGTCGATAATCCTACTTTAAGTGGAGGTGCATATTCGGCACCATTTGATGACGAAGGAATTCCGACGCAGAGGAAAGAACTCATTGCAAAGGGTGTTGTGACAAACTACCTTTCTGACTTGTACACTTCTTCAAAATTAAAAATTGCGCCCGGTAATGCTGGACGCAGTTTATCATCTACGCCTCAGCCTGCGTCAAGCAATATTATAATTCGTCCCGGGGAGGTTGCGGTAAAAGATATGCTGAACGTGGAGAAAGGAATTCTTATTGAGAGTCTTATGGGTGTAATGATGGGTAATGTTGTGGGTGGAGAAGTAACGGGAAATATTGAACTTGGATACTTGATAGAAAACGGTAAAATTACAGGAAGAATTAAAAATGCCATGATTAGCCTGAATATATTTGATGCTTTAAAGGATATTGCACTTTCTAAAGAAAATATCTGGACTGACAAGTATATCTCACCTTATTTTTATATTTCCAATATTTCAATTACGGCAAAATAAAAAGAAGGGCCCTTAAGGGCCCTTCTTTTTAAGTATTACTTCAGCGTAATTTCTTTAACCTTTTTTGAAGGTTTTACTTTGGGTGCTGTTATTTCAAGCACACCTTTTTCAAACTTTGCTTCGGCTTTTTCCGGATCAACTTCCTCAGGAAGAGGTATTGTTCTGTTGAAGCTGCCGTAAACACGTTCTTCTACATAGTATTTTTCCTCTTTCTCTTTTTTTTCTTTCTTCATTTCTCCCGATATTGAAATGCTTTTGGGGTCAACTTTAATCTTTATATCTTTTTTGTCTACTCCCGGAAGATCTGCTTTAACAATTACTTCTTTTTCTTTATCTATTACATCGGTTGTCGGTGCCCAGATAAATTCTTCTCCTGCAGGGGCAATTTCATCTTTCCCTTTCCTTTTTACGGAAGAGGGTAATACGCGACGGCCACCAGTTCTCCAGAAATCGTTGAATACACCGTCGATTTCTTCTTCAAGTTTTTTTACTTCTTCAAAAGGATCCCAAACTGCCATATTTACCACCTCCTATTTCATATTTATACAACCATTATAAAAAATAATGTAAATTTGTCAAGAGGTTATCCGGATATTTTTACCATAAAACGTTGTGTATATCAGTAAATAAAGTTGTAATATTCTCAATAAATTGTGTACTTTGTGTTTTTTATAATGTTACCGATTTTACTATAATAAGACAGAGAGTAAATTAATCTGCATGTTGCATTTGAAACTACGGCAGAAGTAATTATGTTCTATGTATTTCTTCTTTCGGAGGACTTTTCAGCCCCGTTATTTTTCCGAACTGCTTTTGTGAGGGATCCCTGTCTTCTTAAGATATTTTTGAGAAAAATTTAGCTTTTAGATTGTCTGGGTCGTTTCACTCTTCATTAACAGAATCCGGAAAAGATCATG
>CAYYKP010000016.1:0-20790 GCA_964468055.1 uncultured Caldisericales bacterium | reverse complement strand
TTTTAGGTTATTAACTGATGCAACATGACTATAATTACTTAGCAAGTTTGGCGATATAAATTACCATAATTAAAAGATAAAAGCCCCCTTATATTAAACTTAAGAGGGCGAATAATTTATTAATTTTAGATAATGAATTAACGCTTACGATATTGACGTGCCTTTCTTGCTCTGTGCAAGCCGTACTTTTTACGTTCCTTCTCTCTCGGATCTCTCGTAAGAAAACCTTCTTTTTTGAGAGTCGGACGTAACGTTTCTTCGTATTGAATAAGTGCTCTCGCTATACCATGTCTAATTGCTTCTGCCTGACCTCTAAATCCACCACCGTTTACATTAATAAAAATATCAAACTTGCCGTCAGTTTCAGTTGCCTTAAACGGACCAAACATTTCTGACACTACAGTTTTCACGGCAAAATATTGATCAGCAGTCTTTCCGTTAATTTTTACATTTCCGGAACCAGGTATAAGCCTTACCCTAGCTACAGATCTTTTTCTTCTTCCGGTTGCTGCATACATTTCCTTAGCCACTTAAACCCTCCTTATTCCACTTTCTCAGCTTTAATATTCTTCGGATATTTATCATCACCATACACCCGAAGACCTTTAAGCATCTTTCTTCCAAGTTTATTCTTTGGAAGCATAAGCCTTACAGCATGCTGCATCGCATACTCAGGCTTTGATGTTAGCATATCCGCAAGAACAGTTTTCTTCATATTACCCACATATCCAGAATGTCTATAATAAATCTTCTGCTGTATCTTTTTCCCGGTAGTTTTGACCATCGCCGTATTAATAATAATAACATTATCTCCCATGTTAACATGAGGACTAAAAGTAGGCTTATTTTTACCCCTCAATATCATTGCGGCCTGTACAGCAACTCGACCTATGGATCTCCCCTGTGCGTCGATTAGATACCATTTCTTATTTACATCTTTAGGGTTTACAAACTTCGTAATTCTCATCATATAAAATCCTCCTATAAAATTCACTTTCAAAAACTTCAATTTTAACAATAGAATAATACCATATTTTATATTTTAGTCAATAAAAATATACTGTCAAATTAAAATTTATTTTAAGCTATATTCTTCATACATTATAACGCCAATTTATTTCAGCGCTTTAGTCGCAATTTTTATAACAAGACTGCTCGGAAGACATCTTACAAAAAAAGCAAGAAATTTATTAAAACGACCTGCAATTTCAAACGATTTCCCTTTAAACAATGCATCTAATCCAACTCGGGCAACTTCATTTGCATCCATCGTCCCTGACGGATTAAACATCTTAGTGTTCCGCGTTTCAGCGATGACGCCAAAATTCGTTGCGGTAGGCCCGGGACAAAGTGCTGTTACTGTAACATGTTTATTCATAAATTCATAGTGCAAGGCCTCCGAGAGACTCAAAACATAAGCTTTAGTTGCAGCATAAACGGCAAAATGTGGCAAAGGTTGAAAAGCAGCCGTGGAAGAAACATTTAAAATCTTTCCTCCTCCGTTTTCTGCCATATTATTGCCAAAAAGGTACGTAAGATTTGTTAATGTAAGTACGTTGAGCAAAATCATCCTTTCATAAATATCAGAGCTGTATTTGAAAAAATCACCAAATTTTCCGAAACCTGCATTATTTATTAAAATACCAACTGAAATACCTTTTTCCATTACTTTATTAAATAGCCGCCTTGCTGAACCTTCCTCAGAAAGGTCCATAACAATGTAAATCACTTTTACAGTGTATTTCATTCGTATACCGTTTGCAACTTCTTTTAATTTATCCTCACTGCGCGCAACAAGGATAACATTATATCCTTTCTCTGCAAGCAAATAGGCAAATTGTTTTCCTATTCCGGAAGATGCACCGGTTATTAAAGCATTATTCATGATTCTTCTCCTGCAGCCTTTCTGTAAAAAACATCTACCAAGAATAACGGCTCAGGGGGGAGTACCTGTCTGGTATAAGGAGTATCAAGAGAAAAAGGCATTTTGAGAAATTCTTCTTTTATCTCGCCGGTAGAAGCTTTTATAAGATAATAAACTATCCTTCTCACCATGTGATATAAGAACCGATTACCATAAAAATAAAGAATCTTTACAAAAGATTTTTCTATAAGTCCAATATCAAACATATTGCATATATTGTTTTTTGAAAGATGAGAACGATCCATGTTTGCAAAAATAGAGAAGTTATGTTCTCCTTTTAATCCGGCTATTGCCAAATTAAACAAATCTCTATCAATTTTTCCATTGTAAAAATATACATAAGGCATAAGAAACATGGCTTTTTCTCTTTCCTCAGATAAAATATACGCATACACTTTTCCTCTAACATTCTTCCTGGGATGAAAAAGAAGGTTTGTTTCAAAAAAATCTTTTACAAAAATTCCGGAGCGGAAAAGAATTGAATTGATTTTATGCTTCGTTCTTTGAAGATCTATATCTCTTTCGAAATAGAAGCTAACATATTGATTTATTGCATTTACCCCTCTGTCAGTACGTGCCGCACCATTTGTTTTAATAGGTGCTTGGAGAACCAACGACAGTGCATTTTCCATTTCTCCCTGTAATGTAGGCACCGTAGACTGTTTTTGAAAACCATAAAAATTTTTACCGGTATACTGAATCCGCAGAACATAATTTTTCATACAACCTCCTTAACTGCAATTGAAACTACCATTACAATAGCAGTAATAAAAATTGCAAAATAATCCACACGTTTTACGCGTACCTCTCTGTATTTTGTCCTCTTTCTTCCAATAACGTATCCTCGTGCTTCCATAGCAACGGCAAGCTTATCCGCACGATTCAGAGCATTTAATAAAAGAGGTAAAAGTAACGGCAAGAAACCTCTTGCACGTTTTAAAAGATTTCCCTTGTTAAATTCCGCACCTCTTGACATCTGCGCTTTCATTATACGATCTGCTTCTTCAAACAGTACCGGGACAAAGCGCAACGATATCGAAATCATAAGTGATACTTCTTCAGCGGGAAACCTAAAAACTTTCAAAGGAGAAATTACAGACTCAAATCCATCAGTAAGTTCAATACCAGAAGTTGTGGAAGTTAACACAAAAGTAAAGAAGGAAAGAAGAATTAGGCGTATGGAAATATAGGCAGCAAGCCTAACACCTTCTGCAGTAACCTTTAGGAAATGCCACTGATAAATCGTTCTTCCCGGCGTAAAAAACACTTGAAAAATAGCAGTAAAAACCAGCAGAAAAAGGATCGGGCGCATAGAACGCATTACTGCAGAAAAACGAGATTTAGATATTACAACAAGAAAGACTGAAAATGCAAATAGAATAAGATAACCTGTTATTGTCTTAACAAAAAAAAGGAATATTACAACAGAGAAAATAAGAATGATTTTCACTCGAGGGTCCAGCCTGTGCAAAATTGAATTTTCATAATTATACTGCCCAAGTGTAAATTTAGCCTGCAATTTTATTTAACCTTTCAATAAGGAACAAAACAAGCTCATTAGCAGTTCGGCAAAATGGAAAGTTCCCATATTTTTCTCTGAGCCTTTGTTGCAATTTAATAATAAAAGGAATTTCAAGGCCAACTAATTTGACGTTTTCCTCATATAAAAAAAATTCTTTAATATTTCCATCAAAAACTTTTTCTCCATTCTTCATAGCAATAACCCTGTTTGCAACATCCAATGCTTCACTCATGTCATGTGTTACGACTACAAGTGTCCTACCTTTTCTGTTTTCATTCTTAAGAAAATTCATAAGAACAGTTCTTGCTGTAAAGTCTAATCCTGAAGTAGGTTCATCAAGTATAAGTATCGAAGGGTTAGCTGCAATAATGCTTGCTATAGCTATACGTCTTTTCTCACCACCGCTAAGGTTAAACGGAGAACGGTTCTTTATTTCTACAGGATTAAACCCCATATCCGATAAAGCATTATTTACTACTTCTTCAAGTGCTTTGCCATTAAAGCCAAAATTTTTAGGTCCGAAAGCAACTTCATCAAAAACCGTTTCTGCAAAAAATTGTTCCTCCGGATATTGAAACACAAGACCGATAGATCTACGTATTTCCTTAAGGTTGCTGCTCTTTAGGCTTATGTCTTTACCATCCAGTAATACAGTTCCCGAATCTGGCACTATTAATCCGTTAAAAAATTGTACAAGTGTAGACTTCCCAGAGCCAACTTTTCCTACAATGGCAATGTTTTCTCCCCTTTCTATCTTTAGGGATACATTTTTGATAGCAGCTTTCTGAAAAATGGTGCCTGCATCATACGTTACGGAAACGTTTTTCAGCTCAAGCATATTTCATTCAACAATTCCTCTTCTGAAGTTACAATATTTTCAACAAGGCCTTTCTTTGAAAGTTCGGACGAAATATACACCGGAATCGGCACTGCAACACCAATCGAATTAAGAAACTTTTTATCGTTAAACACTTCGGAAGGTATTCCTTCTTTAACTTTTTTCCCCTCGGAAATCAGAATTACTTTATCGGCTAAAAGGGCTTCATCAATAATGTGCGTTATATAAAGTACACCAATATTATTTTTTTTCGCAATAGAATACACTAAATTTAAAATTTCTTTTCTTGATAAAGGGTCAAGTAATGCAGTAATTTCATCAAGTACCAAATAGTCAGGCTGCATAACAAGAACCCCGGCAATTGCAACTTTTTGTTTTTCACCACCGGATAGCATGGCAGGGGAAGAATGTAGATACTGTTTAATATTCAATATATTAATTATTTTTTTTATACGAGCTTTTGCTTCACCTCGTGGAACTGCAAGATTTTCGAGACCAAATGCAATATCCTCCTCAACCGTAGTTCCAACAAATTGGTCATCCGGATTCTGAAAAACAAGGCCAACTTTACTTTTTAAAAGAGCGGCGTTTTCTTTTGAATTTAATCCGTCAACCAGAACTCTGCCCTTCTGAGGCAAGAAAAGCCCGTCTGTCAAACGGGCTATCGTTGATTTACCTGAGCCGTTACTACCTGCAAGAGCAACAAACTCACCATTTTCAATAGTAAAGCCTAAATCTTCAACTGCCCAATTCTCCTTCTCATAAGAAAAATACACATTCTCAAAACGAATCATTCCTTAACAAGTTCTAAAATAACGATATGGGAACCGTCACCCCTACGCTGACCAAGTTTAAGAATTCTTGTATATCCACCTTTTCTTTCGGAATAATCATTTTTCGCCATTTCAAAAAGCCTTTGAACCGCATCTTTAGTAAATAAATAGGAATATGCTTTTTTTCTCGTGTTGAGATTATCTTCCTTTGCTTTCGTTATAAGTTTTTCAACAATTTTTCTCACTTCTTTTGCTTTCGCATCAGTAGTTTTAATACGGCCACTAACAATAAGAGAGGTAGATAAATTTCTCAAAACACTCCTTCTGTAACTGCTAAACATTCCCAATTTTCTTTGTCCTATCTGATGATACATATTAACCTCCTATTCCTTTAACTTCAAATTAAGTTTTTTTAATGATTCCTTTACTTTTTTAAGAGAGGTCTCCCCAAAATGCTTGAGTTTCAACAAACCATCTTCCCTATACTCAAGTAAATCACCAACCGTATTAATATTGTTGTTTTTTAATGCATTCAACGACCGTTTACCTATTTCCAGAGTCTTCAAATCCATATCTTTATATTCCTCCGAAACAGAATCATCTTCAGCAACATCAACAGATAATAGGTTGCTAAATCTTGTTAAATAATTAATGCTAATTTCTACTGCCTCAGACATTGCATCAAGTGGAGTTTTGTTCCCTTTTGCTAAGATGCCGACGATCAATTTATCAAAGTTAACCGATTCCTCAAAACGCATCGGCTCTATATGAAAATTTACCTTTAAAACGGGCGAGAAATATGCATCGATAGGAATAACAAGTTGGGAAAAATGCTCTTCCTCTGCTATTTCCTCTTCAAGCTTATACCCTCTTCCTCTTTTCAGATAAATCTCACCGCTGAGGTGAGCCTTAGAGGAAGAGATCGTTGCAATATGCAAGTCAGGATTTAGAATTGAAACCTCACTGGAATGTTGAAGATCCGATGCCTTTAGCTCCTTTTCACCCTTAACATTGAAAGAAAGCTTCGCATTATCCTCTCCATCTATTGAAACTATAAGTTTTTTAACATTCAATATGATTTCTTCCATATCCTCAACAACACCATCAATCGTTGAGAACTCATGAACAACACCATCAATCGTAATACCTATTGGGGCAACACCTTCAATGGAGGCAAGAAGAATACGCCTTAAAGCAGTACCTAATGTAAGACCATAACCACTTTCAAGAGGTCCTAAACTGTATTCTCCATAATTGTTATCCTCTTTTTCAACTGCAAATTTTATTGCATTGAGATTCCACATTTTATATCACTTCCTACTTAGAATAAAGCTCAACAATAAGTGTAGAGTTAATCCCCAAAGAAAGCTCAGAAATATTTGGAATCTGCTTAACAACTCCTTTGAAAGACTCTGCATTCACATCAAGCCATGAAGGAACAGACGGAGTAGAATCAATTGTTTCCTTTACAATTGGAATCTGCCTGCTGCCACCTCTCACCTCAATAACATCCTCTCCTTTTACAATATAAGAAGGTATTGTAACCCTATGCCCATTCACATTAAAATGCCCATGCAAAACAAGCTGCCTCGCAGTTCTCCTATTTGGGGCAAAACCCATACGGAATACAACATTATCAAGTCTTCTCTCTAACAGTTCCAGTAATTTATCACCAGTAGAAATTTCCTTCTGCCCTGCAGCCTCTTTAAAATATTTTCTAAACTGTCTCTCAAGTACACCATACATACGTCTGACTCTCTGTTTTTCCTGCAAATGAATTTTATAATCAGACGGTTTACTAAAATGCAGAGTTACCTGCTTCTGTCCGGGTAAACCTTTTCCCCGTTCAAGAGGGCATTTTTTTGTATAACATCTTTCTCCTTTTAAAAAGAGTTTTTTACCCTGAGCACGACAAACTCTGCATAAAGGATCTGTATATCTTGCCACGTCAAACCTCCCTATACCCTTCTCAATTTTCTTGGCCTGCAGCCATTATGCGGAATTGGCGTAATATCTTTAATCTCTTCTATATCAAGCCCTGCTGACTGTAATGCCCTAATAGCAACTTCCCTACCTGAACCTCCGCCTTTCACCAGGACAGATACTCTTTTTGCCCCAAGATTCAGTGCCTGTTCGGCGGCTTTCTGCGCCGCAAGCTGCGCCGCAAATGGAGTGCCCTTTTTAGAACCCTTAAAACCAGCCGCACCAGAAGATGCCCACGTAGCTACATTACCTTGCTCGTCAGTCACTGTTACAATTGTATTATTAAAGGTAGAATGAATATAGACTTTTGCCTTACCCATTATTCTATGTACTCTTTTTTTGCCACCTTTTCTTTTTTTAGCCATCATTCCTCCTTAACTATGATTTCTTTTTAGAACCAACTGTTCTCTTTGGTCCTTTACGGGTTCTTGCATTGGTTTTTGTACGCTGCCCTCTAACAGGAAGCCCTCTCTTATGTCTTATACCTCTGTAACAGTTAATTTCCATAAGTTTCTTAATATCCTGAGCAATTTGTTTCCTTAAATCACCTTCAACCGTATAATCTTTCTTAATTACATTTTCAATTGCTTTTATTTCCTCAGGAGTCAAATCCTTAACTTTCTTTAAAGGCACATTTGCCTTTGCAACCACATCTTTCGTGATATGCTTTCCTATACCGTATATATAAGTAAGCGCAATATCAACTCTTTTATCTTTCGGTAAATCAACACCACTAATTCTTGCCACTTTTTAACCTCCTACTTTTGTCTCTGTTTATGCTTTGGATTTTCGCATATAACAGCCAACTTTCCTCTTCTTCTAACAATTTTACATTTTGGACACATCTTTTTTACTGATGATCTAACTTTCATTTTTACACACTCCTTTCATATTATAGTCTATAAACAATACGTGCGGCAGAAAGATCATAAGGCGTGAACTCCAACCTTACCCTATCACCCGGAAGAATTCTTATAAAATGGAGCCGCATCTTCCCGCTAATATGAGCAAGAACAATTTTGCCGTTAGTAAGTTTCACACGAAACATTGTACCCGGCAAAGTTTCTACTACAACGCCTTCTGTTTCTATTACTTGCTTTTTACTCACACCATCACCTCTCTACCTTGTAAGGATTTTAGGTCCGTTTTTTGTAAGGGCAATTGTATTTTCAAAATGAGCTGCATTTAAACCATCCATCGTTTTGGCAGTCCACCCGTCTTTTGCCGTAAATAATTTATAATTACCACTGCATACCATCGGCTCAATAGCAATACACATACCTTCCTTCAAAAGTAATCCGGTACCTTTTCGTCCATAATTAGGAACAGCCGGTTCTTCGTGTAGATGCCTTCCAATGCCATGCCCGGTATATTCGCGTACCAGAGAAAATCCGTTTTTTTCAACATATTCCTGAATAGCAGCTGAAATATCACCTATCCGGCTCCCGATAATTGCATGCTCAATGCCAACGTAAAGTGCTTTCTCGGTTACCTCAACAAGTTTTTTATCAACTTCATTATTGCTTTCTTCCACAATTACCGTAATAGCAGAATCCGAATACCACCCGTCTAATAACACGCAGGAATCGAACGAAACAACATCGCCTTTTACAAGCTTTCTGCTTCCGGGTATCCCATGCACAACTTCATCATTTACTGATATACACATTGTAGAGGGAAAACCTTCATAACCTTTGCAAGCAGGCACAGCATTTTGCTTCCTTATAAAATTTTCCGCTATCTTATCAAGCTCTTTTGTAGTAATCCCTACTTTAACACTCTCACGCATAAGTTCCAAAGCTCGATGCAAGATTTTACCAGATTTTCGCATTTTTTCAATCTCTTCAGGAGTTTTTATTTCAATCATTTAAAGCCTCCAAAATTCGACTTTGTACCTCAGCTACAGAGCCAAGCCCACTAATTTCATGAATAAGATTCCTTCCTTTGTAATAGTTTATCAAGGGCAAGGTCTCTTGTTTATAAACTTCAATTCTTTTCCTAACAACTTCTTCTTTATCATCTTCTCTCTGCATGAGTTCTACGCCACATATATCACAATTCATATTTTCTTTAGGAGAATTAAAATAGATATTATAAACCGCACCACAATTAGGGCATATCCTCCTACCACTAATGCGTTTTACAATATCCTCATCAGAAATAGAAAGGTAAATTACTGCTTCCAGTAAGAATCTTTTTTTATTCAGGTAATCTGACAGAAAACTAGCCTGATGCACAGTTCTCGGAAAACCATCAAAAACAAATCCCTTAGCCAAACTGTATTTATTCAACATATTCTCTATAAATTCTTCCACAACATTATCAGGAACAAGCAAGCCGGAATTTATATATTTTTTAAACTTTTTCCCAATTTCGCTATTCTCTGAAAGTTCGACTCTCAAAGCGTCTCCTGATGAGATAAAGGGAACATTCAAACTCTTACCAAGCAATTGCCCTTGCGTCCCTTTCCCCGCACCCGGAGGCCCAAGAAGTACGATATGAGTTTTCATTTTAAAAATCCCTTATAGTGCCTCATAAGAAGATATGCTTCTATCTCTTGCATAGTTTCAAGTGCAACACCTATGATAATAAGAATAGATGTTCCACCGAATACAAATGAAGAAACTGCCATCTTCTTAAATAACAGATTCGGTACAACAGCAACAAGCCCAAGAAATATAGAGGTGGGAAGTACAATTTTATTTAATACGCCAGCTATGTATTCCGCGGTAGGATCCCCCGGACGAATTCCGGGAACAAATCCCCCATATTTCCTTAAATCATCACTAAGCTGTATCGGATCGTATGTAAGCTCCGTATAGAAATACGTAAAGAATACTATAAGGCCAAAATAAATAATATTATACCATAGACCACTTGGATTGCCGAAGTATGGTTGTGCAATATGAACACTAAACCAAGATTTAGCCCAGAACTGTCCTATCGTTACCGGAAACATCATAACGGATACCGCAAAAATGATAGGAAGTACGCCAGCCTGTACAAGCCTCAAAGGTATATAGGTAGACTGTCCACCGTAAACTTTTCTTCCGACTATTCTCTTTGCATACTGAACAGGTATTCTTCTTTCCGCCTGATACGCATATATAACACCGGCAAAAAGAGCAAGCATTCCAAGTAGTTCTCCCAAAATAGACGCAATACTTAGAGAATTCGCGCTGTATAGCTGTTTAACTTCAACAAGTCCTACGGGAACTCTGCTTACTATACCTGCAAAAATGATAAGGGACACACCATTTCCTATGCCTTTATCAGTCATTATTTCACCAAGCCAGAGTACAATGTATGAACCTGCTATTAAACTCATCAAAATGACAATTTTCAAAAGTATACTATTACTTATAAGAAAATTCTTAAACATTATAATTACTGAAAACGCCTGCAAGGCAGCAAGAAACAATGTAAGCTGTCTGGTATAGGTCGCCATCTTTTTCTGTCCTGCTTCTCCTTCTTTCGCAAGTTGCTCAAGAGAGGGTATTACAGCAGTAAGAAGCTGCAAAATAATGGATGCATTAATATAAGGAATAACACTTAATGCAAAAATAGAGAAGTTTCCGAAACCACCACCTGAGAACAAATCTAGCAAAGCAAGGAACCCACCTTTTTGAATCAAGTTTTGGACAGCTGCCCTGTTAATACCTGGTACAGGAATATAAGTACCAAGTCTGAATAACACAAACAATATAAGTGTAATCCAAATCCTTTTTCTTAACTCTTTTAATTTAAATGCTCTTTTTAATGTTTCCCACATGTTAAATTACCTCTATCTTTCCCTTAGCCTTTCCAATTTTTTCTTTGGCGCTTGCGGAAAATTTAGAAGCTTTCACTGCAATGGCATTTTTGATTTCGCCTCTTCCAAGGACTTTTACTTTTGCACCAAAAAACTCGTTCAGATTGATTTCGTCCTTTCCATCGGCAAATTTATCTATAAATTCTACATTGACTTCCACATATTCTTCCTTATGCAGCGGCTTAAAACCTCTTAATTTAGGGAACCTTCTATAAAGAGGTGTCTGACCTCCTTCAAAACCTTTTTGCTTAGTACCGCCTGAACGTGCCTTTGCTCCCTTACAACCATAGGTTGCGTAGGTACCATGCCCGGAACCATCTCCTCTTCCAACAATCCTTTTTCTTTTTCTTGAATTTGCTTTCGGTTTAAGATCCTGCAATCTCATCTCTACCTCCGACTGTTGCTTTTTTTCTTGCTTCATTGCGCTGAAGGGCAATATTTATATCCTGGAAAGATTTTATTGTAGCACGCGCAATATTTAATGGATTAGCTGTTCCGAGAGATTTAGACAAAATATCCTGAATGCCAGCCTTATCTGCAATAGCTCTAATTACCTTACCTGCAACAACACCTGTTCCGGGAACAGCAGGTGCAAGAAACACATATGCAGCATCAAATTTTGTAGTAATTCTAGTAGGAATTGTATTATTCTTCAGAGGAACATGCACAAGGTTTCTCTTTGCATCGGCTACACCTTTTGCGATTGCAGCAGGGATTTCTCTGGCTTTTCCTACACCAATTCCAACCCTACCCTTCTTATCGCCTATAACCATAATAACTCTGAATTTCAAAATCTTTCCACCTTTAACAACTTTGGTAACCCTGTTAATCTGAAGTATTTCTTCCTCAAATTCCTTTTTTTCAACGGGCCTACGTCTTCTTCTATTGTTGTTCACATTCACCTCCTAAAACTTGAGCCCTTTCCCTCTTGCCGCTTCAGCAAGTGCCTTGACTCTGCCATGATATAAGAACCCACCTCTGTCAAACGTGACTTCTTTAATTCCTTTTTCAAGCGCCCTTTCTGCAATAAGCTCACCTACAAGTTTTGCAGAATCAATATTTTTTCCGCTTTTCACTTTTTCACCAAGTACTTTCTCAAGGGTTGAAGCTGACACAAGAGTGGCACCCTTAGAGTCATCAATTACTTGGGCGTATATGTTCTTAAGGCTAATAAAAACAGAAAGGCGAGGACGTTCAGATGTACCCGAAAGATGTTTTCTGATCCTTATATGCCTCATTTGTCTAAGTTCTTTTCTATTTTTCTTCTTAATCATAAACGACCTCCTTACTTAGCACCCGCTGCAATAGTTTTTCCGGCTTTCCTTCTAATTTTTTCACCTGCGTAGATAATACCTTTCGCTTTATACGGATCGACTTTCCTTAAATGCCTTACTTTTTGGGCAAACTGACCAACAAGCTCTTTATCAATACCTGAAACACTTACGATTTGTTTTTCAATAGTAACCTTAATTCCTTTAGGTATATCTACTATCACAGGATGACTGAAGCCTAGGGAAAATTGTACTTTATTCCCCTTTACTTCACCCTTATACGTTTTTTCATTTATTACAAGTTTTTTTGAAAAACCCTGGGTGACACCTAATACCATGTTACTTATAAGAGCTCCCGTAGTTCCGTGCAACGCTCTATAAAAAGGCTTGTCTGACGAACGTTTTACATTTATAATATTATCGTTCATCTCAATTGCAATTTCCGAGCGAAATTTCCTATTCAGCTCTCCGTTCGGCCCCTTTACGGTAACAGTATTATCTTTATCGATTGTTACGGTTACGCCTGCAGGAACCTGAATTGGTTTCTTACCTATTCTTGACATACATACACCTCCTACCAGATGAAACAGACAACTTCCCCACCTTGGCCAGCTTTTCTAGCTTCCTTATCACTCATAAGGCCTTTAGGTGTGGAGATTACCGCTGTTCCAATCCCGTCAAGCACTCTGGGAAGCTTATCTTTTCCTACATATATACGCCTTCCAGGTTTGCTGATTCTTTTAATTCCAAGGATATAACTTTCTTTACTGGTACCATAATGTAAATGTATTCTAATCATTCTTTTACCTTCAATTTCCTGTTCCTCGAAATTTTTTATATAACCTTCTTTTTTCATTATATGAAGAACTTCTTTCCCCATATTACTATATGAAATAGTTAGGGAATTGTGCTTCATATTGCTCGCATTTTTAATTCTTACAAGCATATCAGAAATTGGATCATTAACCATAATTTCCTCCTCACCAGCTCGCTTTTTTTACGCCAGGCAATTTGCCCTCAAGAGCAAGTTTTCTTAAGCAATGCCTGCAAATACCGAATTTATTATAGTATGCTCTTGGCCTGCCACATATTTTGCACCTATTGTGCTGCCTCACCTTGAACTTAGGCTCTTTTTTTGCTTTTTCAATCATTGCCTTTCTTGCCATATAAACACCTACCTTTCCCTAAAGGGGAAGCCCATAAACTCCAATAGAGCTTTTGCTTCTTCGTCAGTTTTTGCTGTGGTTGTAATAGTAATGTTAAAACCACGCACTTTATCAACCATATCATAGTCAATTTCCGGGAATATAAGCTGTTCCTTAATACCAAACGTATAATTTCCTCTGCCATCGAATGAATTAGGAGAAAGACCTTTAAAATCCCTAATACGAGGAAGCGCAGTATCAATAAGCTTTCCTATGAAAGTGTACATATTGTTGCTTCTCAAAGTTATTCTGCAACCAATAGCCATGCCTTCTCTGATCTTAAATGATGCAATGGATTTTTTAGCACGAGTAACAACAGGCCTTTGATGAGCAATAAGAACAAATTCCTGAATAGTTTTTTCCATTGCTTTGGGATTATCGTTTGCATCACCTACTCCACGATTAATGGAAACCTTCACAATATAAGGAACTTGCATAATACTTTTGTAATTAAACTTCTCCATCATTCTCTTTTTTACTTCACTTTCATACTTTTCCTTTAACGGAGAGGATGGAAGTTTTTCTTTAAGTAAATTTGTCATTTTCTTATCTAACTTGAAAATGCTTTTTTTCGTAACAACCGTTTTAGCCATACTCACCTCACCTAAATTTTATCAATTACTTCATGACAGTTTCTACATACACGGACACTTTTACCATTCTCAAGAATTTTATGAGCAACACGTGTTTTCTCATGGCAATGAGGACAAATAAGTTGCACTTTACTGCCATAAACAGGTCCTTCTCTCTTAGTAATTTTGCCCTGTGGCATATCCTGAGTAGGACGTAGGAAATGCGTTTGCATATTAACACCTTCGACTATTACCATACCTTTTCCAGGAAGCGTCCTCACAATCTTGCCTTTAAGTCCTTTATCTTTTCCGGCGATAATAATTACCATATCACCTTTTTTAATTTCAAGGGGTTTTGCTTTTATTTTCGAAGTTTTCATAATATCCTCCTATAGAACTTCAGGGGCAAGGGAAACAATTTTCAGATAACCCTTTTTTCTTAGTTCTCTCGAAACAGGTCCAAAAACTCGGGTACCTTTGGGGTTTCCTTCATCATCCAAAATAACCGCAGCATTATCACCAAAACGAATCATACTGCCATCTTCACGTTTTATCGGATATTTGGTTCTTACAATTACCGCCTTTACAACCGTACCTTTGGGGATTGCACTGTTAGGTGCTGCTTTTTTAACAGTTGCAACGATTTTATCACCAACATCCGCTGAGTTACGCCTACCCACTCTAAGTACTGTTATGCATGAAATTTCCTTTGCGCCGGTATTATCCGCAACAACAAGCCTCGAATACGGTCTGATCATTTACGCTCACCTCCACTTAAAATTTCAACCACTCTCCATTTTTTAAGCTTGCTCAGTGGACGGGTTTCTTTTATTCTCACCCTATCTCCCACCTTTGCTTTCATTTCTTCATCATGAGCGTAAAATTTAGTACTTTTCTTAATTCTTTTTAAATAAAGCGGGTGAGGAAGAGTCCTACCCACACGCACAACTATAGTCTTTTCATGAGCACTTACAACCTCGCCAACAAGTTCTTTTTTTGCCATTCTACACCTCTCTGTTTAACTCTCTTTCTTTTTTAATCGTAAGAAATTTTGCTATATCTTTCCTTACAAAATTCATGCGCGCCGTATTATGCAACTGATGAGTTGCAAGTTGAAATCTCAAATTAAAAAGCTCTTTTCTGAGATTTCTAATTTGCTCTTCAATTTCTTTATCTGTTAAATCCCTAATTTTTTCAGCTTTCATTCTTATACAACCTCCTCACGCTCCACAAGACGTACTTTTATGGGAAGCTTGAAGCCAACCTGTTTTGCAAGGTGTTTGGCTAACTCTTTAGAAACCCCACTGATTTCAAAAATAACCTTTCCGGGTTTTACAACAGCTACCCAGTGGTCAACATCACCTTTTCCGCTGCCCATTCTTGTTTCAGCAGGTTTTTTCGTAATAGGTTTATCCGGAAATAAACGTATCCAGAGCTTTCCTGTTTTTCTTACAGATTGAATCAACACAAGCCTTGAGGCTTCAATCTGTCTTGCCGTAATCCATGCAGGCTCAAGAACTTGGATACCATAATCACCGAAGGCAACGGTTGTTCCACCCTTTGCCTTGCCTCTCATTCTACCTCTAAACTGTTTTCTATGTTTAACTCTTTCTGGCATTAACATTATTTACTCACCTCCACTATTTTTCGAGTGTAAAGAAAGTGCTTTTTTTCGCATCTCCTTTGTATACCCAGACTTTTACACCAATTCTCCCAAACTTTATAAGTGCAGGTTCTTCCGCATAATCAATATCCGCATTTATAGTTTGAAGTGGAACTCTTCCGTCTCTGTACCATTCGGTCCTTGCAATTTCCGCACCACCAAGTCTTCCCGAAACCTGGATTTTAATTCCTTTTGCACCGGCACGCATTGCACGACCGATCGCCTGTTTAATGGCACGTTTATGAGAAATTTTCTGTTCCAATTTTCCTATAACATTTTGCGCTACAAGTTCAGCGTCAATTTCCGGCCTTCTTATTTCCTTTACCTCAACCCTAAGATTCTCAGTTGAAGAAATAAGTACCTGCTTCAACCCTTCCTGGAGTTTTGCAATATCTGCACCTCTCTTCCCAATAATCATACCAGGACGCGCACTATGTAAAATCACTGTTACCTCACCTGCAGCAATACTTCCTTTTCTGACAATCTCTACATGCGAAACTGCTGCAGAAGGCCCTAACTTTTTAATTTCATTACGAATGGCGAAGTCTTCTAATACGAACTGGGAATAGTTTTTTTTGCTAGCATACCATTTGCTTACCCAATCCTTTGTAACTCCAAGTCTAAATCCGTAAGGGTGAACTTTTTGTCCCACTCTATGCCTCCTCTTTATCTTTTACAATAACAATAATCTGGTTCATAGGTTTCCTTTGTATATCCGCTCTGCCCATTCCTCTTATATAAAGCCTTTTTAGGGGTCCTTCGGCATCAACATATGCTCGGTGAACATATAAGGTATCTTTATCCATCTCAAAGTTATTTTCTGCATTCGCAACGGCTGATTTTAAAACTTTTTCAAAAAATCTTGCTGCTTTCTGAGGGAGTACTTTTAATATAGCAAATGCTTCTTCAACATTTTTCCCTTTTATAAGCCTTGCAACAAGTCTTGCCTTATTAGTAGATAACCTTAAGTGCTTTGTTTTAGCGTAAGCTTCCATATACCTTTATCCTCCTATGTCTTCGTAATAACTCTTGCAGTAGGCACTTTATGTCCATGGAAAGTTCTTGTTGCTGCAAACTCTCCAAGCCTATGCCCGATCATATCCTTTGTAATATATACAGGGATATGAGTTTTTCCGTTATGTACCGCAATAGTATGGCTGACCATTTCTTCAGTAATCCCTGATCTTCTACACCATACTTTAATCACTCTTTTTTCGCCCTTTTTATTCATTTTCCTGATTTTCTCAAGAAGTTTAGGGTCGACATACATCCTTTTCTCACTCATTTCTTGTTCCTCCTTCTGATTATATACTTGTCGGAAGGCTTATTCTTTTTCCTCGTTTTATATCCGAGAGCTGGCTTTCCCCAAGGAGTCATTGGTCCGGGATGTCCAATAGGTGCTTTACCTTCACCGCCACCATGCGGATGGTCAACAGGATTCATTGCCGAACCCCTCACAGTTGGACGAAATCCCATATGCCTCTTAACTCCAGCCTTTCCAAGGTTTACGTTTCCATGATCAGAATTGCCAAGCTGTCCAATTGTAGCACGACAGTTTAAATGCACCATCCTCACTTCACCGGAAGGCATTCTTAAATGAGCATAATTTCCTTCCTTTGCAAGAATCTGGGCAGATGTGCCTGCCGCACGTACGAGAACGCCACCATTTCCAGGTATCATCTCAATATTATGAATTGTAGTACCAAGCGGCATATTTTTTAAAGGCATTGCATTTCCGGGTTTAACCTCAGTTGTATCTGCCGAAAGAACGGCATCACCAACTTTAAGTCCTGCTGTATGCAGAATATAACGCTTTTCCCCATCCGCATAGATGAGAAGCGCAATATAAGCGGATCTATTCGGATCATACTCGATTGCTTTCACTTTTGCAGGAACATCAAATTTATTTCTTTTAAAATCAATAATTCTATAAAGACGTTTATTACCTCCACCTCTATGCCTTACTGTAATCTTACCCGTATTATTTCTACCGGCTTTTTTTCTTAGGCCAACTACAAGAGACTTCTCCGGACTTTTCTTTGTAATTGTTTCCGAATGTTTAACAACAGATCTTCCGCGAATTCCAGGGGCAGTCGGTCTATAAATTTTAATTCCCATTATTTACCTCCGCTATACATGATGCATTAGGTCAATTTTATATCCGGAATAAAGAGTTACGATTGCTTTCTTGTATGTAGGAGTTTTTGTAAAACTATATCTCACTCTTTTTTTCTTTCCGAATACTTTGCCTATATTCACTTGTTTCACTTTAACTGAGAAAAATTCTTCTACGGCATTTTTTATCATACCCGCATTTGACCTTTTATCAACAAGAAAAACATACTTTCCTTGTTCTGTAAGTGCAGTAGATTTTTCCGTAACAATTGGTCTTACAAGTACCTCAATTTTACTCATTTTTCCACCATCCTTCCATTTCTTTAACAGCTTCCTCGGTAATAAGGATGGAATCATATACAACAAGATCATATGAGTTAAGGAATCTATAGTTCAAAGGCTTACAAAATGGAATATTTCTTGCAGCAACTTCCACATTTCCGTTTTTCTCAGAATAAAGGAGTAGCGTAGTACCAAGTTCCTTATTATTTGCCTGAGAAACTTTTTTGAATATGTTTATAATCTCTTTTGTTTTCCCTAAAGCACTTAATCCCTTCAAAATGTGTATGTTACCATCTCTAAAACGTGAAGATAATGCTGAAAAGATAGCTGTTCTTTTCTCTTTTTTATTCATCTTAATACTAAAATCACGCGGGTGCGGGCCAAATACAACAGCACCGCCTTTCCAAATATTCGCAGTTCTTGCTCCCTGTCTGGAACGGCCGGAACCTTTCTGAGGCCTCATTTTATGAGTACTATAACTTACATCTGCTCGTTCCTGTGTATCTGCCGTACCTCTTCTTGCGTTTGCAAGGTATCGCCTCACCGCCATATGTATAAGATGTTTCTTTTCGGGAATTGCAAAGAAACGATCCGGAAGTTCGACACTACCGACAGTTCCGCTTGTTGTATCAATTAAATTACCTTTCATAATAAACCTCCTAAGCCTTTATAACTACAAGGCTCTTTTCAGAACCGGGAATGTTTCCCTTTACAAGAAGCAGGTTCCTCTCAGCAACAGTTTTTACAACTTTCATATTGCTCACTGTTGTCCAATCTACACCAAGGTGTCCAGGCATATGCTTACCTTTAATAACTTTTCCAGGGGTAGAACCTGCTCCAATAGAACCAGGTCTTCTCAATGCATCAGAACCATGAGTTTTGGGCCAACCATGAAATCCCCACCTTTTCACTACACCTGAGAAACCTTTTCCTTTGGAAAAGTTAGAAACTCTTACGAATTTATCATCCTTAAAAAGTTCCACGGTTACCTTATCACCAATTTCTCCTTCCATATCCCTAATTTCCCTAACAAATTTGAAAGCAGGAAGGTTATTCTTCTTAAATGCACCAGCCTCCGGCCTATTAAGTTTATCAGCTTTTATCTCGATAAATCCCAACTGAAGTGCGGAATAACCATCTTTTTCCGGAGTTTTCTTTCCAACTACCGTGCAGGGACCAGTCTTTATTACGGTTACAGGAACAAGTTTATCACCGACATAAACTGAAGTCATTCCCATTTTTATTCCTAAAATTCCCTTTGCCATATCATCCTCCATTAAATCTTAATTTCTACTTCTACTCCCTGAGGAATATCCATATTGGCAAGTTTCTGTGTAATTTCAGGCGTAGCATTTCTGATCTCTATAAGCCTTTTATGTACACGAATCTCAAATTCCTCCTGAGCATCCTTATCTACGTTGGGTGAGCGAAGTACATTAAATACAGTACGTTTTGTTGGTAGTGGAATAGGGCCCACTACATTCGCTCCATTCTTTTTTGCCATTCCGACTATCTTTGAAGACCAGATGTCAAGAATTTCATGGTCAAAAGCCTTAAGCTTTATTCTTAGTTTTTCCTTCTCCATATCTCAAACTCTCCTTAAGCTTTATTTAATCACCTCAGTGATAACTCCTGCACCAACAGTTCTTCCACCTTCACGAATAGCAAATCTCTGAGTTTCCTCTAGAGCAACAGGATAGATTAAATCTACTTCCATATCTATGTTGTCGCCTGGCATTGCCATTTGAACACCTTCGGGAAGTTTAATGGAACCCGTTACATCGGTTGTCCTGAGATAGAACTGAGGTTTGTAGCCTGTAAAGAATGGCTTATGTCTTCCACCTTCTTCTTTTGAAAGGATATATACTCTTGCTTTGAATTTATCGTACGGATGAATTGTTCCCGGTTTTGCAAGAACCTGTCCTCTCTTTACTTCATCACGACCTACACCTCTGAGAAGCACTCCTACATTATCACCTGCTCTGCCATCATCAAGAATCTTTCTGAACATCTCGAGGCTTGTTGCAACTGTTTTCTTTCTTTCAAAGGATAGGCCAATTATTTCCACGGGATCTCCTGCTTTTACAACTCCTCTTTCCACTCTTCCCGTTACAACTGTTCCTCTACCCGTAATGGTAAAGACATCTTCTATGGGAAGTAGGAATGGTTTGTCAACAGGCCTTTCAGGTGTTGGAACGTAATCATCTACAGCATCCATAAGTTCCCATATTCCATCGGTCCATTTATTCTTTCCTCTGGCTATATCTCCTTCGGCTTCAAGTGCTTTAAGAGCGGAACCTCTTACTACAGGTACATCATCTCCCGGGAAGCCGTACTTGGAAAGTAGTTCTCTTGTTTCCATTTCTACAAGATCTATAAGTTCAGGATCATCTACCATATCTACTTTATTGATGAAAACAACAATACGAGGGACTTCCACCTGACGCGCAAGGAGAATGTGTTCCCTTGTCTGAGGCATTGGCCCATCAGTTGCAGCAACTACAAGAATTGCACCATCCATCTGAGCAGCACCTGTAATCATGTTTTTGATGTAATCAGCGTGCCCCGGGCAGTCAATGTGAGCATAATGCCTCTTCTCCGTTTCATATTCGGCATGATGAACATTGATAGTTACACCTCTTGCTTTTTCTTCGGGTGCATTATCGATCTCTTCAAACTTCTTTGCTTCTGTTTTTCCAAGCGTTGCAAGTACTTTCGTAATTGCAGCAGTAAGCGTTGTTTTACCATGGTCAATATGGCCAATGGTACCTATGTTTACATGCGGCTTGGTTCTTTCAAATTTTTCTTTTGCCATAAGTTACCTCCTTATA
>CAYYKP010000015.1:0-21848 GCA_964468055.1 uncultured Caldisericales bacterium | reverse complement strand
ATTATTAATGGAAATGTAATAAATACTATTCCAAGAAAATCTATTGCTTCTTTTAAATTTCCTTCAAAAATATTTTTATTCATCTTTTATTTCTCCTTCTAACTTTATTGCTTTTTCCTTTTTTGATTTAATAACCATAGATAATATAATTGATTTAATAACCATATATGATATAAACAAAATAAATATAATAATAATTAATAAATCAACTTTATCTTTTGTTGTAGGTTTATATTGTTTAGGATTTTCAATTTGTGAAATATTTGAACAATTATTTATATAAACTGCTCTGTCTAAATAAGTTGGAACTTCAACTGTTTGATTTTTAATTATTGTTCTTGTTCCTCCACCTCTGTAATGATATTCCTTAATTATTTTCTCTTGCTGGTTAAAAAGAGCTAAAGTAAAATTATCTGGGGCAAATCTATAATCAACCACAAAAGTTATATTTGAATAATCATCATAAATATCTTGGTAAACTTCAAAACCATCCATATTACTATGGTTATTTACTACACTCCAAAATAAATTATCTGTTGTATCTAATGAAAAAGTATAATTATTTCCTGCAATAATACTTAGCGAAGAAATTTGGGTAGTTAAAAAAACTCCCAAAATTAATACTAAAAATATTTTATATTTCATCTTAACTTCTCCTTAAAATCGTCAATCTCCATAATTCTAATTTCTCTTTCCCATAACCTTAACACCTTAAAACCTTCAGAAAGTAGTTCAGAAGTCCTTAGATGGTCAATATCTTTCCCTATTGGATAATTATGCCAGTAATCTCCATCACATTCAATAATTGTTTTTTGAGGAATTAAAATTCCCTCTGTTTCTTGTTTAGGAATTAAAATATCACATTGATAACCATGTTCTATGTGCATATATTGATGTGTAAAATATTCTATATTTAATTTCTTTAAGAAATTTTGAATTTTTACTTCTATTGTGGTATCTTTTACTGGAAGTATTATTTTTCCACTTTTGTGCATTTCTTTCATCCTTTTTCTTCTTTTCTCCCTCTCTTTTTCTGTTATATTACTCATCAACTTTTTAGATTTATCTGAGTGGGTTTTACCAAGAAATCCCCTGGCATTATTTATAGAAATTTTATTTTTTGTTTTTTCTGTATGTGTGCTTCCAATTTTACTTTTACTCATTTTAATTTTAGCTATATTTGAATGATGTTTTCCTTTCATACCAGAATTCGGATTCATTTTGGAATTTAATATCTGTGCATCACTAATTTTTTTTCTTATAACAGGATTACTAAAAACATCTTTACGTATTTGTTTTTCTTCAGAAGACATAATTCTCCCCTTAAGAGCTTTGCTAATTCTAATTCCTCTTAAAATAGGATTCTTAAATATTTTTTTCCGACCTTTAATCTTATCAATTCGCTTTTTAATAGTTTCTGCAGATTGTTTAAGTCCAATATGTGATATTGATAAATTATGTTTATGTTTTTTAGATAATCTCTTTCCTTTATGTGACTCACTTAATGCTTTTCTAATCCTATCTGTTCTCTTATATTTTCCCCTTGTCATTTTAAATCTTCAAATCCTGCTTTTTGTCTAATCTTTTTCATCTTTCTTCTATTTCTTTTTAAATGCTTTCGAATAAACTTTGCTTTTGTAATTGCATCTTCTTTATTATCAAATGAATAAATGCTCTCTCCTCGTTTTAAAACATTCCAAACATCTTTATTATTAAATAAAAATTTTCTTACTACTATTTCTCTATTATTTCTCATTTTAATAATTCTTCTCCTATTTTTTGTCTAATTTCTTGTTTTAAAACATCCAAAACTGCCTTTGTTTGTTCATCAGAAACTTCTGCTTTGGCATTATCAATCTCTTCCAAAATCTCTTTTATGAATTGCTTGACATCTTCTTCATAATAAAGACCTCTTACATTTTTTATATCTAAAATTCTTACTCTTTTTTCACTTAATGTTTCTTTTTTCATTTTGATTATGATTGGAGAGAAGACTTTCACTCTCCTGTCTTTTTTAATTAAAAAAATAAAAAAATAAATTAAATTTTGTTTAACACTTTCTGTTAGCCATATCAATTACTTGAACAGTTCCAGTGTATGTTCCTATTGCAAATTGATTCATAGTTGCAGTTAATGTTGAAGATTGTGTTTCTCCTGCATTAATACTATCTCCTTCTGAACTTGGACTTCCAATATAAGCATATACATTATTTGGTTCTCCACTTACTTGGCATAAAGGAATTGTAACAGATTGTCCTTCTGGTAAACCATATCCACTATACACTAAATTTAAATCATCTGCACTTATTCCATCGTTATGTATTTTAACTTCTGTAACAAATCCAGTAATGGGATTATTTGCCTTATTCTCTAATGAAGCATCTACACTAAAAGTATCTGCTCCATAAATATTTGCTGTTACCACATCACCATCCACTGCAACACCATCACTACTTGAACTTAAAGTTAAAACTAATGGGCTTTCAACATCCATAGAAACATCCACAGGATTTGACAAATAACTAACCAAAGCAGCACTAGCCAAAGCCAAAGCAAACACTCCTAAAATTCCAAAAGTCAATAACTTTTTCTTGTTAAATTTTTTCTTTGTTTCCATTTTTAAAACCCCCTTTCAACTTTTTTTCAATATCATTCACCCAATATACAATCTCATTTATTTTTAATCTTAATACCTCTAATTTTTCTTCTATTGTCTGCATTCCTTTATTTACTACTTTTATTTCTTTAATCATTTTAAAATATATATTCCTCTAATTTTTTAGATATTTCTTCAATATCATTTGAGAATAAATTTAAGTTAATTGGAACAAAATCTACTGAATTAAAAAAAGGAACTTGATAATTCGAATATTGCTTTGTTTTTTCATCTAACCATTTTTTATCATAATTCTTCTGAATCTCGTAGATTATTACTGATTTATCTTTTATATTTTCAAAATAAACATCTGGCTTTAGACCATTCCCTAATTTAAATTCTGTATAAATTCTTATCCAATTTCTTCTTTTATATTTTTGAAGTATTTTTCTAACTAAAAGTAATTTAACTACATCGTGTTTATCCATTTCTGGAATAAAACTTGCTAATCTTATTTTGTATAAATTATTCCAATCTGTTATCATCTTATTAAATCAACTCTCCCTTTAAAGTAATCTTTATACATACCATTCACTTTTTCTAATAATTCTTTATCTTTTTTATCTTTCACAATATCCAAATACTTAATGTAATTGCAGTAAGTTTCAAAAATGTTTTTCTCATTCTTTATGTAAATTGCATACATAACTTTTTCTGCCAGTTTTTTTTCTATGTTATTCATTTTAATATGTAAAGTGCCAGAGTTATCGCACAAATGCTTAACCAAAATCCAATTCCAAGAGTAGCTCCAATCAAACCCAATATTAAATCATTTCGTTTTTCTTGTGTCATTTTAATAATTCTCCTCCTGCTTTTTCCTTAATTTTAATGCTTATCCAATTATAAGCAGTTATTGCTCCTTTGTCAAAATCATTTATATCCTTTGAATGAAGTTTAATTTTATCATTAATCTCTTCCAAAATCTCTTTTATAGATTGTTTAACATCTTTAACATAAAGCATATATTGATATATCCCACTTCCAAATGTTGGGCTTTCTTCAATTTTTTCACTTAATGTTTCTTTTTCCATTTCTTTATTTTCCATTTTTTAGAAGATAATTTATATCTTTTTCCATTTTCTTTTTTTACACTTAATGTTTCTTTTTTCATTTTTTAATCCACTCCTTAATATCTTCTCTTAATTGTTTATCTACTTTTACTACTTGAACAATTCTTTTAAAAGTATTAATCTTTTTGTTTAATGTTTCTTTTTTCATCTTCTCCCCATATATTCTGTATAAACAACTTGCTCGTTTCCCAAAACATCATAATCATAACAAGAACATACTTGACTATCACTATCATAATAAGCATCTGGATAATTATTACAAACATCATAAAAACAGATATTTTGATTCTTTACTTGCTGAGCATCTTGATGCAAAGATATGATTGTTGCTACAGCTAATATTCCAAAAAGAATCAACAAAATTATTGCTGTTGTTCTCCATCCCCTGCTTACTTTATTTGTTTTTTCTTTCATTTTGTTCCTTTAATGTTTTTTTAATTAATTCCTTTGCTTCCTGTTTTGTTATATTTTCTGCATTAAAATCAACATCTAATTTGTATAATAATTCTAATTGTTTTTGAGTGGCAGGGGGAGAGGATTTACCTAATTCCTTTTTAGAATAATTCCCCTGCCTATTATCTTGAATGAATCTTGTATTAAAAATCCTTACACTTTCCTGAAATAATATTTCATCTGAAACTTTTAATTTTTCTTCTGTTCTTAATTGTTTTAAAGCGATTATTATATCTTTCAAATCTTTCATTTTAAAGACCCTCCAGAATATGCAAAAAAAGAGGTTAAGAAACAATCGAGGAGGTTTCTAACAGAAAACAAGTTTTCTGCTCTTTTAATTCTGGAGGGATTATTTATCATATCTTATAATAACCCAAAAAGGGTATTTAAATATTTGTAACCTTTTTATAGTTACTAATTTTTTATATTTAATTTTTGTTTTTTCTTCATTTCTTTTAATGCTTTTTCTTCTTCTGCTAATCTTACTTTTCCTTTTGTTTGCAGAACTCTTGCTGTCCTTGAAATAAACCCCTTAAAATTCTTTTTAATCCATTTATTTGAATTTCTAAAATCAAATCCAGCAACTTCAATCCAATTCTTTCTACCTTCAATAGAAATCCATCTCATAGGTTGAAATTTCTCAAATCTATTTAATTCTAACAAATAAAGATTAAGAGTTCCCATACTTATTTTTAAATCTCTACAAATTTTCTTTTTGCTTAATCTATAAAACCCACTTATATATTTCTGTTTAAGATATTCTACTGTTAATCTAAAGTTTGGAAATCTTTTAGAATTATATTTTTTCTCTATTCTTTTTTGGTCGCCACCTAAAATACCCCAAACTGCATCTAATTTTCTATTCCAAGTAACTTCATTCTCAAAATACACACCCAATCCTTTCCCTTCAAATTTCTTTTTATCTTCTTTATATTTATCCTTAATCTTCTTTAATTTTTCTGCTTGTCTAAATTTCTTCTCATAATCCATCTTGTATCTTTTCTTTAATGTTGTCCATCAAATCACTTAATTTAGATAATAATCCTCCAAAAGAATTTATCTTCATACTTAATCTTGCTTTCTGCTTTTCACTCATATCATTAATATATTTTGAAATAATTACTATATCTTTTATTACACTTTTAAGATTAGATTCTGTATCTGTTATTGAGAAAGAAACTCTATCTATTAATCCATTAATTTTTCTATTTATGTTCTCTACTTTTAGAGAATTTTTTTTCTGTCTTAAATTGTATTGGGTTATTGCTAAATCAATATCTGCTAAATCTACTATCCCTTTTTTTATTTGTTCCTTTACTTCTTCTGGTGCGTGTTTATATTTGCTAATTAATTTTGCTTGTTCTCTTACTCTTTGTTCTCTTGTTTTCTTTAATACTTTTGCTAATTCTTTTTGTTCTTCTTTATCATCTACTCCTGAAAGAATTATTGCTTGAGTATAATTCAAATTATCTTCTTCTCTCTCTAATTTTGATTTATCGTGTTTCTTTTCTACATCTTTTCTTAATTCTGGGTCTAATTTATGATAAATATTTAGATTTTGATTTACAACATCGTGAGATAAAACTTCTCCAGAGTTTTTATCTATCCAGAAACTTATATCTGTTGATGTTGCTTTGTTTTTGTATTCTTCTTGGTAAGAACCTTTTGGAGTTCTACTTTGACGATGACGAGACTCTCGTAATCCTCGTAACACTTCTTTATGACTATTCAAATAATTCTCAATAGCAACAACATTTTGATTTAATTCCATAAAATCATTTGTTCTTTGTGTTATATTTTCTATAACCATTCCCCTAAATATCTGGTCTTCATTATAATTATTTAAGATTACTTCAACTTCATAATCTTTCCCATAAACTTCTTTTAATGCTTGTAATCTATGATGTCCTGCAACTAAATAATATTTATTATCTTTCTTAAAAATAGGTAGAGCATCAAAAAAACCTAACTCTTTTATATTTGCTTTAATCTTATCAATCTGTTCCCTGTTTAATTTACCTTTAGAAATTTGTTTTTTAAAAGGGTTTGGATTTAATTGTGATATTTTTATTTTCATTGTGCTACCATCTTTATTTTATCTGGGTGCTTTGATAAGATATGCTGTTTCAATAAATAATCTACTTGAGATTCTGTAAAACCTTCAATTTCTTTATCACAATAAGGACATTTTTTCTTTTTCATATCTCTATACTATTTGGTATAGTTTAAATAACTTTCTAACTACTAAAAGGTTACGATTTTTCCAAACTTTCTTGAATTTTTTTAAGAGTAATTAACATTTCATCTAATACTTTTTGATGTTTTATTATATTATTTGCATTCATTACTTGAGTTTTTACTAAACCAGACAAACTTTCCATAATAAAAGAAGGAGTTACCTTAAAATTATATTTCTTATTATCATTCCACCATCTTTGCATAGGAATATTTGTCTTAAATGCTTTTTTACCTATATTTTCTAATTCACCACCCTTTCCTAAACTATCATCAATTAGCAACCACTCTCCATCTTCATCTCTTATTCTCCAAATGTTTCCTTTTCTATTTTCTTCTATTGCTAAATCATTTTTAATCAAAGCATAATGTTCTCTCCTAAATTGGATATTAGATGGCTTCAGAAATAGTCCTAATTTGCTGTTTATAGCACCCACAATCAATTTTATTTGTTCAAATGCTTTATATCTCGACTTAATTGCTGTTTCACCATAATAGGAAGCATTTTTCTTATCAAAGACTCTTAAATGAGTGTTCCCTAACCATACTTTTCTACCCATTACTTTAATTCTTGGTGTTGTTCTCTTTGCACCTACTAATTTGTAGTGGGTATTATTCTTTTTTAGTATCTCTATTCTTTTGCTCCAACTTTTAGGTATTTTGCCTAATTCTATACTCCAAATATATGCGTGTCCTCTAATAAAATCCTTTTTTAGTAAAAAACCATACTTAGTTGAATTTTTACTACTTTTTACAACCTCATACCAACCTCTACCTTTATGAATTATAATTCCTTTTTTTACCATTTGCCGAAGATAATAGTTTAATTTTTGTTTAGAAATAGATAACTTTTTTTGAATATTTTTTAGATTTGTAGAGTGTTCTAACTCCTTAAATATCGGTAAGTAAAACATTTCATTCCAAGTTGAATTTTCACTTCTCATTTTGTTTAAAATAATAAAGATTATTTAAATAGTTCTTTTAACTTTAGAATAGTAAAGTTTCCAGAAGAAATAGGGGGGGTTTTGTTTGTGCGAACCTTTTAGAAAGATTTAAATATATGTTTCACTACATAATAATAACAAGATAGTGGCGAAAATTAAGGAATCTTTCCCCTTCCAAAACAAAGCCCAACTATCTTGTAGAATTCTAATTAAGGAAATCTATCTGATTATACATAAAGAAAGGAAAATTTATCTCCTTTTCTTTTTATGTGATACTTTTCTTTTCTTAGGTCTTCCGACCCTTTTTTTTCTTGCCATTTTGATTGTTTTGCTTAATTTAATTGAATTCATTTCCAACTACATAAATTAAAAAATAAAATAAAATTTAAATTTACTTATTAAATGCACTAAGTAATCCAGACCTCAATGTTGGTTCTACTGCGACAACTACGACTGCCAATGCAAAGAAGACTACTATTAAAGCTGCCATTGCTCTACCACCACTATTTGGTATATAACCTATTGGTTCTCCTGTTGCTACAACATTCCAAAGTAAACCTGCATATTCAGCATCATCAACTGTAAGTGTAGTTGCTAATTCTCCATTTACTACTTGGTTGTTTGCAATAGTATAGTTTCCAGAAGAAATGGTTGTTCCACTTGTTGCATTCTTAATTACTACGCTATTTAAAGCCCCATAATCTGTGAAATTATATACTCCTCCATTTGCTGGTGCAGTAATATTCATATCTACACTAACTGTATTTGTTGAACTTCCAACATTTTGGGCAATTACTTGAAACAATACGACTCCAACAAGAACTGTTATGAAGACAACTAAAAAAGTTCCAAGAGTTTGTCCTTTCTTATCCATTCGTAATCACCCCCTCAAAAATATAATTAAACATTTTAACTAAAAAATAAACTCCTTTTTGTTTCCTCAAATTCATTTTTAAAGAACTTATTTGGCTCATTTAATACATTATATGGTTCTTTTTTTTGAATTACTAATACTAATTTATTTGGTTTTAATATCTTTTTTGAAGTTACCTTTTTATTTAATAGTTTCTTTGCTTTTTTCTTTGATTTCTTTTTCTTTAATTCTTTATTCTCTTTTAATACTTTTTTAAAATCAACTACCATTTGAAAAATAACCTCTTGTTTGTTAAGGGTGCTTTAGTTTTATTATCTAAAAATATATTCTTTTGAAATAAAATTGGTCTGTCACTTGATAAAATCTTTTTATCCTCTCTTAGAATATTACGCTGACTTTTTAAGATGTTTTGACCTTCCCACATATCCTTTCTTTGTTGTTTATGTATCTTATTTAATCTCATTTTTATTTGTTCTTCTCTTTGTTTCTTCATATATCCTTCCAACTCTCTTTCATTTGAGGATTTCTCTCTTTCTTCCAACATCCTCTGAACTTTTGATTTTCTTTGTGCTTCTTGGAACTCCTCTTTTAGTTCTTTCTTATTCTCTGTCATTCCTTTTAATAAATTCTGGATTAATCCCATATTTTATTTATGTTTTCCTTGTTTATAAACATCGATTACTATCTTGCGAACACCTTATACAACCAATAACCGATTAATAATGAACCTATTACAAATATTAATATTGATAATATTGGACTGACAAATGCAGAAAACATCAATAAAAAGATACCAACCATCAAAAACATTCCTGCCATATTCATTCTAAACATTGCTGCTAAACTTATAATTACTAATAAAGCAATAACTAAGAAAATATCTGGATTCCCTGCAAACACTTGCATTAACCAAGTTTTTAGTTCTAATGGTTGTATAAACATTTTATCTATTAGCAAAATAATCTACATTCGCCATAATAAACCCTATTCCCAATGAACCAAAGATGACCACCATAATTGATGTTAGCCACCATTGTCCAAATGCAGATACATATTTAATTATTGAACTAAAAGCAGTGATATATAATTCTGCTACAAAAACTACGAATGGAAGTATCACTAAACTTGTATCATAACCTCTTGCAAAAAAGCCCACTATTACTGCACCACCTGCTGCAATTAAAGTTACTAATATTCCTGTTCCACTTGAGAACAATTTATTCCAAAAGGTGGAATTTTCCAGATTTGTGCTTATTAATTGAGAAGCAGGAGAAATATTTATCCCTATCTTCTGGAGGATTGGATTTAATCCTGTTGGTATTCCAATTATTGTTAATATTGTTACAAACGCAGTAAGCATAACCAACCAACCACCTAATTTCATTTTGTTGCCTCCCTGATTACTATAATTACCATTACTAAACCAGATATAAATGTTAATAAGTGTGGAACTGCGATTCCATTTGGAAGGGATAAAGTTGGAATTACATTTACTACACTATCAAAGAAGAATATAACCATAAATGTTAATACTGATAAGAAAGTTGGACTATTAAATCCAAATTTATACCCAATTATTCCTACTGAAAAGAATATTATTATAAAGATTATTAAATATCTCCCAAAATTATCTATTCCAAAGAATCCACTATTCATATAACTTGAAAAGTCCTCAAAAAATACTTTAATACTCCATTGTGTATTTAATGTATTATAAACTATCCAAGACCTTGTTCCATTTGTATAAGTTCCATTAATTAACCAGTAATAATCCATATAAATTCTTGTCTGGTTACTTACATTATAATCCAAAGTAATTAAAGTTCCAGAAGATGTAGATGTTTTCCCTGTAATTATTGTCCCATTATCTAATTTTAAATCAAAACCATATTTTTCCAAATCCCAATAACTTGAAGTTACATTTAAGCCAAAAGTATAAATTGTATCATTTAACAATGAAATATTTGTTGGTAAAATACTATATTCTATTCCTTTAACATAATTTTCTTCTGTTGAAGTTGAGCCACTGCTTAAAGTTACTGTGTAAGATTGCTGGGTTGGTGTAAAACTTGTAGTATAAGTTGTATATCCACTCTTTATAAAAGTGAATGTGTGAGTAAAATCTGGATTTAAATAAAAGGTTACTGTTCCACTTGCTCCTGTTGTTCCTTTGCTTACTTCCACTTCTTCACCACTAATTGTTCTTGTAGCACTTACATCTACATCACTTAAAACTTGATTTGCTGTATTTACTACCTGAAAAGTTACAGACAATCCATCTGTATATTTAAGAAGATACAAAATTGTATGAGTCATAGTATTATTATAAGTTAATACACTTGGGTCATAAACTCTTTGAGGATAAATTGTTCCCTGTTTGTATTGAATATATGGATTTACACTTATATTTAAATTAGGTGTTGCACAAAAGTTATAATTATAATTATCTGTTAAATTCTGATATGTATATGTCTTATTTACTGAACCAGAACCTAAGTAATATACAAAACTACTTGTTTGAATACTTGCATTTATATCATCTAAACTTGCTTCATCTTTGAAACTTATATTTAAGAATTTAGTTGTATAACTTGAATTGCAAATAGTCCAAACTAATTCATCTACATTCTGATAAGAATAATTAGAATAAATTGTATTTCCTGCATAAGTAAATTTCCATCTAACTGAATTATTGCCTAAATAATCTAATGGGACATCAAAATTAGTGGAATATTCATTTCCAGATTTTGTTGTATCATAAATTGTTCCATTATAATCCAATTTAACACTTGTCAAAGAACTATTTGCTATTAAGTTTATTTTATAATCTTCATTTTGTGTTTGATAAGATTGACTGCTTACTTCCCTGCTGCTTTCTGCTACTTTTGTAGTCCAAGAAATACTTCTACTTCCTATTAATCCATAAGTATTATTTGCATAAATAATTAAATCGTCATCTCCTGCTTCATAAGAAACATTAATTACATTATTAACTCCACTTGAACAGGAAAAGAATGTGTTTGTATTATTATAATCATACCAGCAAGTATCCAAATAATCATCTGTTATTGTTGTATTTAATGTTAGATTAAATCCTTCTGGAAGATAATCAAAAGTATCTCCATCTAAACTACTAATATCTATTGTCGGAACAATTCTTTCATAAGTTTCTGAGGAAGTTAAAGTTGTTCCATCACTTGCATAAACTGTTGTATGCCAGTAAAATTCTGTATCATTATTATTAAACTGCTTGTTTATTGTGTTATTCTGATTTGGTATTAATTCTGTTGTATTTGATTCTTGCTCCTGTCTCCAAGTAGTTCCATCTGAAATATTTAAAAATAAAGTGGAATTTAAAATGTGAATGTCATTTGCCCAACCAACATTAGTTATAAAATCATATCCATAATTATTTAGAGAAACTACCCAACTTCCTCCATTATTATCATGTTCTGTGAAGTTAAAAGCATCCATTACTGACTGGCTTTTTGCTTTTAAAACTGGGTCATCTGAAACATAAAAACTATATCCATCGTCCATTATCCCATCTGGGTCTGTTGAGTAATAATAATTATCGTGATTTAAGTTCCAATACATAAGACCATCTCCACCATTACTAAAGAATGTATGAATTGCTTGTTGAAAAAATCTGTCTTTAATTGAATCATTTGAAGAACTTGGCATAGCAAATTCCTGCATTAATACAGGCATATTTAAATCATTAGCCCATTCTGTATTTTGTTTAATCCAATTATCGTATTGATGTCTTGCTAATGCTGGGTCATAATTAGGAATATAACTTGTTTCATATCTGTTATTCCAACTTTCATTAGTTAAGTTAGTCCACCAATCTATTGTTGCTGTTGAATTTACTCCACCTGTCTGCCAAGCTTCGTCTGTTGCATTTTCGCCCCTTTGAGCAAACCAATCCCACTGGTCTGGGTGTAATTCAAATGTTGCAAAATCTAATCCTGTATTATTCTGGTCATCTACAAAATTTGTTCCTTCCCAAGGTTCTCCCCAACCTTCAATTCCTAAACCAACTAAATGCTTTGAATCTATTGACTTAATGTATGCAGTCATATTTTTTGTCCAATCCTCTATTAAATGATTGCTTCCATCTCCATCTGTTTTTGCTCTTGGTTCGTTTGCTAATAGCCAAGCAAATATTGTTGGGTCATCTTTGTATAATCTTCCTGTAACTGTGTTATTTCTATTCAAAAGCATACTTACAAAGTTCTTGTAATAATCCATACAATTTGTATCATTATAAAATTGGTCATGGAATTTCCAATAATTATCATCATTTGTATCATTAACCCATTCATAAGTTTTATCAGTAGTTGGAGATTTTTCTGCATACCATCTCATTCCACCATATTCATTCCAATTATTTATTAATACTAATTGAAGACGAATATCTTTTTTTCCTGCTTCATAAATTAACCAATCCATTGCTTCTAAAGTTTTATTACTATAATTGCCAGGAGTTTGAACTTCTACTAAATTATAATGCCCACCAGAATTATTTATATTCCAGTAAGTATCATTAGCACCCTGCATATTTGCCCAAATTCTAATTACATTAACTCCTAAATTATGTGCTTCATTTAATATCTCATCTACTGCCTGACGACTATTATTTATTTCATTCCCTTGGTCATCATAAGTATGATTTGTTGCATAATCCACTAAATAATAACTATCTACACCTTGAAGGGTATAAGGTCTTCCTGCCAATGTAAAATTATTTCCACTCACATTAACAAATTCATTTACTCTAAATTGTTTATCTAATGTTGGATACCCTGTATTGTTCCATAATTTTTCTACATTAAAAGTTACATTATCTGTTGCATTATGTCCAGAACTATCATTACAATAAAGTATCCAAGTGTTTGAACCACTAACTGAATAAATATTAGTTAAGTTAGTCCCACCAGCAAATAAACTCGAATTAGTTGCCCCACTATCTCTTGAATACCAACAATATTGTGGTGTTGAACTTGAAGTATAACTCATTGTGCTTACATTTTCTGAATAATTTACATTTTCTTGTGGGTAGGTTATATTTACTGTTAAACCAGATGTTTGTTCTGAACCAATATTAAAAGTTGGTGCTGTTTGATGATATAATGCAGATATTTCTGTTGTAGTTAATGCTCTGTCCCAAAATTCAACTTCATCCATTGTCCCATGGAGATTTCCATAATCTCCACCAATAGAAACATCACAGGTGGTTAAATCCATACCACCTGATTTAGATAATTTTGTTATGTAAGCACCATTTTTGTACATTTTCATATCTGCTCCATCATAAGTAACGACAATATGAACCCATGCCCCTGTTGAACTTGAAGTAGTAATATAATTATTCCCATTTAGATAAGCATAAAAAGTTGCACCACTAACTGTAAAACCACTATATCCACTTCCATCACTTGCCCACACCATGCCCCCAGCAGTAGTATCAACTAATTTAACCCAAAAACTGTAAGAAAAATCCCCATTTAATGAAGACCATAAATTAGGAACTGAAATAGTATCATCATCACCATATAAATAAGCCCCTCCAATCTTTCCAGTGGTATTTGTTGAACCATTATTTGTTCCATTATTACTTCCTACGCTATCAATAATTGTTCCTGTTCCAGTTGTATCTTGTTCATCTAAATAATACATACTCACAGGATTAAAGTAAGTATCACTTGCTGAACCTGTTGTTGTTGCTCCTGAATTTCCATAATACATCATAACACTCTTTTCCCCTTTAGAATAAATCCTAACTATTGCAGAAGTTGAAGCAGTATAACTTTCTATTGTATAAATGTATTCTGTGCTTTCTGTTGCAGTATCTACAAATCTTAAATCTGAAAAATCACTATTCATACCAGTATAATATGGAATTGTTTCTAAATAAGAAAGTTGTCCTACATCTGCTGTAAAATTTATTTGCCTTTTTCTTGTCCAAGAATCATTCCACCAATCCCATTCATTTAAATCTTTATTTCCTATTCCAGAAGTTAATATCCAATCTACTTTTTGATTTGGTTTTCTTTGTCCTGTTAATTTCCAAGTATAGTTTCCAGCAGGTAGTTTTTCTTTATTATATACTTGCCAGTGAGAATTATCTATTGTTTTATTATGAGAACCTATTTTAATTTGTTTGCATATTTTTGTTCCATTTGTTAAATTATTACTTGTTCCATTACTTGAATTTGAATAATCAATATAACATTCTGATTTATAATCTGGAACTTCTATTTGTTTGGTTTGATTAATCCAGATATATATTTTAGAGTTCCTTACTTCTCCACCATTAAATTTCTTTCCAGAAAATAATCTTCCATCAGAATATAAAGTGGCTGTTCCTGTTGCTTCCCCATTTATTACACTAACTTTATTACTTGTCAAAGTATAATCTACCTCTGGGCTTGATTTTCCAAAGAATAAAAATAAATGCTTTCCTATTGTGATTGTTCCAGAATAATTTGCTTGGTTTGTTAATTGCTTGTAATGTCCTAATGAAAGAAATGCTGAAACATTTGCAATCGAGAACATAAAGACAAATAAAAACAAGATAGTTAACACTAATTTATTTGTTCTGTATTTCCCACCTTTCTTGTAAGGATATTTTTTATTATTCCTTCTTTTATTTTTTCTTGTATTTCTTTTCATACTTTCATCCTCGCTAAAATTGCCCCCATAGATATACTAAATACCAACCAGATAAAGTAGGGTATATTTGTATCTATAATAAGACATAATAATTTAGTTCCATCTGATATGCTTGAAGGACTACCACAACTTAAATTAATTCTTGCTGTTGATACTTCATTTAATAGAAAGTTAATTGTTAGCATCCCAATTATGAATATAATCACTGCACTCAAAATTGCAATTCCCATTGTTTGTGCTTTTTTATTCATCTTTTTTTATCTATTTTAATTCCTTTTGATTTTGCTATTGCATATCCTAAACCTTTAATTTCATTCTTATCATATCTTTTTCCATATCTTTTTTGATATTTCTTTGGAACTTTCTTTCCTAAATATTCCCCTTCTAAATCTTTCAACAATTTTTTAAATCCTTTTGTTAATGGCATTTTAATTTAAACCTCCTTTCATTCTTGAAATATAATCCTCCCTAATACTATTGCACCTGCTAATAACAATAAAAATCCTATAAAATAAGGCAAAGTAATATCTGTTACAACACAAGTGGCTTTATCAAAATTAGAAATACTATTATTAGAACAATCCAATCCAACAGAATTATTTGATGATTGATTTCTTGCTGTGTCTGTTGCTTGTTTAACTGCTGGGGCTAATGCTAATGCTAAAATTGCCACTACTAAACCTATCATAAAAAAAACTATTGCTGTTTGTCCTTTTTTGTTCATTTTTCATTTCTAAATCCCAAAGAGAGATTTTCCCTTCTTCCTCCTTTTCTTTGGATTTTTTCTGAAATATTGAATTTGCTTTCCTGTCCCACTCTTTCTTAATCTCTTTTGCTTCTTTTCTATTAATAAATATGGATTTCTCTTACCTTTTCTAAATTCAAGACCTAATCCTAATTCTTCTGCTTTCAATATATTTTTTCCTTTCTTTACATATCCAGAAGCACTTAATGTTCTCTTTAAATATTTTTTAAGTTCTTCTCCTGCCTTACTCTTTGTTTTGAATGTTCCTAATTTTATTGTTTTTCCAAATTTCTTTGCAAATGCTTCAAAAACTTGCGGTTTTGTTTTTGCTATTGTCTTAGCTCTATTTATTACTTTTCTTAAATGAGGAATTGGTTTTGGAAGGAATTTATATGGATTATTAAATTCAAATGATTGTTGCGACACCTGAACTTGTGCTAATTGCTGTTGTTGTGTTTGTTTTTGTTTTGATAATTGTTTTTGCTTTGATAATTGATTTAATTTTTGTATTGACTTTTCCATTGGAACTTGACTTGATTTCATACTTAATACTTCCTTAACTTGTTCTTTCTCTCTCGGACTAACTACATTTTTTAATATAGTTGATGCTCTTGAAATTTGGACAGGTTTTTGTTCTTGCTTTTTAATATAAACAGGTTGGATTACTTTATTTAATTTAGTTGGTTGTAATTTAACTTGACTTACTCCACTTTGTTGTTTATACATTCTTGGTTTAGAATATGTTAATCCTACACCACCAACCATAAAAGGTTTTTGGGTTTCTATCTTGTTTATACTCTGGGTGCTCGTTTTTAATGTTTTCTTTCCAACATTAAAAAGTAAGGTATTACCTCCTTTCTTAATAAATATATTTTTTCCTCCACTTCCTCCACCAGTTGCTTCTGGACTTGGGAATATTTTGCTTATTCCATATTGAGAAATCCTTTTTCCTTCTGGAGTAAACTCTGGTGTAAATGAAAGATATGCATTTCCAACCCTCTTTTTTGTTTCTGGTGTAGATACAAAGAATATATCTTCAGATTTTAGTTTTGTAGTTAATGGAAATCCAAAATTAAGTTCTTCCTGCCCTCCTTTAACTGCGGTCTTAAACCAACTTTTTCCCATATATTTCCCAACCTTCTTGGCTTGTCTACCTGTTTTTGGAATCTTCCAAAGGGTGCTAACGCTCAACTTTGGTTTGTATAAACTTCCAGCCAAATGAACATTCCATCTTCCAATCTTATTAATTTTTGCTGATGCAGAATTTAATTTAAAGAAATTATGACTTAAAACTCTTGTAGGATTTGCATTAAACCTTCCTCCGAGATAATTCCACCCAACCTTTCCCTCAATTACTGATTTCCCTTGAGCATTCTTCATCTTTAAAACATTTCCTTCTTTGTTTGCTATTCCTTTAACTTCTATTGTCTGTTTTAATCCTCCTCCTTCTCTAACTCCTTTAAATAAAACATATTGTTGTCCATTCTCTTTTAAAAATATGGGATTTCCAAATTTTAAGGGTTGCTTTTCTAAGATTTTAGATTGTTGAGTAAGATAATTCTTTGTGATAACTTTATTTAAATTAGATACCTTCCCAACAGCCCCACCAACCATCCCTACACTACCAATTAAGAAACTTGTCTGACCTGCTTTTGCTTCTGGAGTAATACTTTTTATCCCAATTATTCCTGTCTGTCCTCCTCCTTTCGCAAATTGTTTTGCTCCTTTTCCCATTAAGTAAGGAGCACCTGCTGGACTGAATGTTAAAACTAAATCTCCATATTTTTTGGTTATATTCTTAAAAGAAGTTGGATTATATTTTTCTCTAATTACATTTGGTGGTGTATGCCTATAAATATTATTAACTTTAGTATTTAGTTCCTGATTATATTTCTTTGAAAGATTTTTTATTTCTTCCTTATAACCTTTCTTTGCATTTTCCAAATTCATACCCTTTTTCACTTTATTTTGCCAAGAATTATAAACTTGTTTTGCCTGAGTATTAAATTGTTTTGAAACTGAATCTTCTACTTGATGCAATTCACCTCTTAATTTTATTTCTCTTTGAACTTCAATATCTCCATAAGTTATATTTTTTGAAGAAGGGTTTTGCTTTGTAACTGTTCCATAATTAAATTTTCTATAAGCAACTTGATTCCAATTAGAATATTTACTTGGGTGTGCTCTTACAATAGACTTATCTGCTGTTACTGATAATGGAGTTGGAGTTAAATTATTTTCTTTAATTTCTCTTTTTGTAGGAGAATATGTATTTGTTAAAAGTTGGGTTTTTGTGGGAGTTGGTGCTGGACTACCTACTAAATTTTGTTTTTCCTGCTGTATTTTATAGGTTTCACTCGCAAGTTCCAATGTTTCCTTTGGTAGATGTGATAAATCTATTTTTGGAGTAGTTCCTCCTCCCCCACCTCCAGAATAATGATGATAAGAAGTTCCACTTGTTCTTGTCGTTGATGTTGATTTTGTTCCTGTTGGTAATGTCCCTGATTGTTGCTGACTATAAATTTTATTAGCAAGTTTTACATTTTCTTGTTCTGTTTTTTCATAACTTGGAGTTGTGTTTTTGCCCCAAGTTGTAGGATTCCACCAAGTCATTTTTCTTCTCCGAATAATTTAATTCTTACTACCTTTGACATATCCTTATCCATTTTCTTTGCTAACTCTTTTAAGAAATCCTTTTCTGATTTATTTACTCTAAATTTGAATGTTACATCTTTCTTCATAGAAAAAGAATGTGTCCACACTTTATAAATATCGATTATCAAACTAAATTGCCCAATCCAAGTCTTTTTTATGCTTATCTACTAAACCATACTTATATTTCATAATCTTAAACCAAGCATATAAATCAGACATCATCACTGTCCAATTCTCTATAAATCTTCCTGTTTCATCTTTTATTTTTATCTCTACAATATCTTCACCTGTATTATATCTAATCTTTTTAAAAGACAATTTAATGACCTCCACCTGTTAAAAGAGCATATCCAATTATTGCTGCCAAAGCCAATCCTATAATCCACTTTACTGCATTACCCATTTGCTTTTTGGTGCTTATGGTTTCACTTTTCATTCTATTCATTAAAACAGAATATCCTTTTACATTACTTCCATTATTTAAAGAGTCCTCAAAGTTCTTTTTTGAACTAAATGGTTCTACACTCCAATCTGGGAGAATTATTAATGGATTTCCTTTTTTATCAAACAAAACATATTCAGAAGTTGCTAATCTTGGAACTAAATTATGCAGAATTGTTTGCTCCTCTATTTGATATTTCTTAAAATCACAAGTTCCATTTTCATTTATTAACAGGACTGTTACATAATTTTTTGTTTTTTGGCTTTTTCCAACTTTCTTTCCAAAAGGATATTTAAACTTCTTCTCTTTTACTCCTGCCTTTTGTTCAATCATTAATTTCTTTATTTCTTCTATATCTTCTTGTATTCCCATCTAAACCTCCTTTCAACTACTTTGCGTAGTATCTCCTCCGCTTTCTTCTACTTTCTTTTTCCCAAACCAACCTGTATTTATTTTCCTTCTCTTTGTTACATCTGCTACCTGTTTTGTAGTTGTTGTTGCTTGTTTTATTAAGAATCCTGCTCTGCTCAAACTTGTAGCCAATACATTCTCTGCTTCTTTCTCAAAATATCCTTTGAAATAATCATTATTCATAATCTTTCCTGATATTAAAGCCATATCTAATAACCCTCTAACACTATATTGTGGTATTCCTAATTCATTTAATTCATCATCATCTCTTAAATTTGCTGTCTTTGTAGTATTCTTTGATACTGCAACATTATGCAAAAAGATATGAACATTTTGTTTATCCTCTTGTGTTGGTGCATTATCTTTCATTGCTTTTGCTAATTTCATTAATGCTTCTTCATCTGACATTTCTTCTTCTGACATTTTAATTCTTTAAAAATCCTATTTTAATTGCTCTGAATATTGCAGACAATAATCCTAATCCAAAAAAGAAATATGCTGTCCAATAATTAAATCCTGTTATTGAAGTCCATATTATAACTAAAATTATAGGAGTGATTATATAGAATATTACATCTATTCCTCCTAAAATAGCCAACAAGATTATTGTAAATTTATTCATTTTTCAAACTCCTCATATCTCTTATTAATTCTACCAGTGTTTTTTTTGTCATTTTCAAATAAATGATTATTATTAATGAAGCCAATATTGATATTACTATTAAATTGTTTAGTAGATTTTCTTGCCACATTATTTAACCCCCAATTTTCTTGGTCTAAAACCGCTCCTTTGCTCATACAGAGGGATATAACCAAATTGTTCTAAATCGTTTTCTATGTAATCTGCTCTTTCTCTTTCTGTTTTCATTTGTTTCATTGAATCTTTAAATCTTTGTCTTGCTATCTTCTGCCAATCTGGATTATCTTTTAAATCTGGAAATTCTTTTATTACTCCTGACTTATCTAACTTTAATCCATCAATATCTGCAAAGTTTGTAAATTGTGAAGTTCTAAAAAATACTTCACTTCCTCGAACTCTTACTTCTACTACTTCTGTTCCAAATCTAAATATGATTCCAATCATTTTATGCTAATGCTTTTTTCATATCCCAAAGTGTATTTCCTAACCAAACTAAATATTCATCTGAATTAACAATCTTTCCATCTGGCAATTTAAAAGCCAAACCTGTTTCTGTAACTACTTCTGTTAATTCAACAACATCTTTCTTTTCTTCTTTGGGTTCATTTTTCTTTTCTTCTTCCATTTTTTTCTCCATTTACAAATTTATTTATTAGTTTAAGATTATTTGTTATCAATACCATATCCCCAACTTTTATTTGTGATTTCTTTGGTATTATTATGTATCTTACTCCATCTGTTCTTTCCAATACTTTCTTTACTTCCATATATTATCACCTGCTTAACCATTATAATATATGTTAATAAGGGTTTATAAACATCGATTATAAGAAATGTTAATCATATTTCATCTTTTGAATACCTGCTCCTATTGAAAGTATTGCACCAACTGCTATCTCAAATAATCCTAATCCCCAAGTCATAAACATATCTCTAAATCCTACAACACCATAATTTATGGAATAGATACCCAACATTATGAATCCTAATCCTCCAATTACTACAAACCAAACTTCTTTTATTGAGAATCCTAATACTACTATCCCACCAAATACAATTAAGAAAATTAAATATAATCCTAATGTATTTATGAATCCACTTGGGGTTACTTCAAAATCTCCTACAAAATAAATTGTTTTTGTTCCATTACTGGATAAACCATAAACATTATATGTTCCTAATTCAGATGTATTACAGAATGAATAATTCCAAGTATTTTCATTATGTGTTGCTTGGGCATCTGAAACTAAAATAGATGAACTTGGTGATGTTATTTTTGTAATATTCGTTTCATTACAACCTCCCAAAGGACAAATACTTACAATATTTACACAAGAATTTTGTTTATGAGTTCCCCAAGTTGTAGAAGTTGAGGCAGCAGCCAAACTAACTAAAAGAACTGCAAACACCAATAAATATATTTTTTTCATCTTTTATTCCTCCTTTCAACTTGTTTCAATAATATATGGATTTAAATAAATTCCTTTTTCTGTATCTACTTCCCTTGATATTTCATAATTTACATAAGGATAATCTTTTGGACTTATTATTTTTTCTCCAACTGGATAAATAAAATTTCCTCCTGCGCTTGGTGGGCTTAATGCTATTTCCCAACTTGCTCCTGTTTTTACAACACTATCTGTTTTATCATAATGGTCAAAAAATTTCTTCTCATAAGTAGAATAACCATCTTTTTCAATAGTTAAAGTATAAGGATAATAAGTTGTCCATTGACTTTCATTTTCAAATTGCAATCTCCAAATATGACTCGTTCCGATATAACCAGATATGTCTTGTAGAGAATTATAATAATCAATTGTCTGTTCTGGAATTGTCCCATTACTATCAGTCAAAACACTAAATAAAACATTTCCATCTTTGTCTTTAAGAGTAACATTTGCATTTTCTAAGTTGTTATTATTTTCATCTGTTACTTTGAGATTAAAACTAAAGGCAAAAGTATCATAAGCAGTGCCATCATATGCACTATTCTTCTGAGAGTAAAGTCGTGGATTGTTAATTTCACTAACATCAAAATTAATAAA
>CAYYKP010000014.1:0-23912 GCA_964468055.1 uncultured Caldisericales bacterium | reverse complement strand
TTGATTACTTTACCGATCTTTCATAGACCTCTATATATAATAAAGCAAAAGAAAAGGAAGATAAAGCAACATAGTTATAGTAGATTAAGGATTTTAGGTATTCAAAGTAAAAGCAAGTTTTAAGGCCTTTCTTTACTTTCAATAATATGAAAATAGGTAGTGTTTTATGCCATTAATCATTTATTTGTGATGGGCGAAAGTAGTTAATTATGATAGTGGGGAAATCAACACTTTATCGGGAAACTTCCCGATAAATTTTGGAAATTTCTTTAAAAGTACATCCATACATAAATATTTCGTTTGATGCTAAACCGTGCGGTTCAATTAAGAAAGGGCGTACGAAAAAGGAGGAGGAAACGCACGCCCCGTTAGTTCTATGATATTTTTGTGAGGGGTGATTTTTTCTTTTCACCTATTTGTAGTATAAAAACAGAATGTGAATAAAATGTGAAAAGATTGTAAAATTTTGGACAAAGTAAAATGCCCCGATGAAGTCACATCGGGGCATAAAAACATAGGAGTTTATGAGTTTATAAGTTTGATACGGCTTTTTTGACTCTTTTTAGCCCTTCTCTTATGTTATCTAAGGATGTTGCATAGGAAAAGCGAATATACCCTTCGCCATATTTTCCGAATGAAGTGCCGGGGAGAGTTGCTACGCCTGCTTCGTCGAGTAGATAGTCAGCAATTTCCTGTGATGACTTTCCCGTACCTGTGATATTTACAAATGCGTAGAATGCACCCTTGGGCATACGTACACTGAAACCGGGAATTTCATTAAGTCCGTTAATTATAAGATCTCTTCTCTCTTCATACTTTTTTCTCATCATTTCCACTGAATCCTGCGGCCCCTTTAATGCTTCGATTCCTGCCATCTGGACAAATGTAGCTACGCATGAAAATGAATTGGTTGCAAGCTTTACAAATTGCTTTGCAATATCCCTATTTGTTACTGCATAGCCAAGCCTCCATCCGGTCATTGCATAAGTTTTTGAGAAACCATCTAATATAACCGTTCTTTCTTTCATACCGGGAATAGATGCAATACTGTGAAATTCCCCATCATAAATAATCCTTGAATAAATCTCGTCAGACATAACAACAATATCATTTTTCTTTGCGATGTCTGCAATAAATTTAAGATCTTCGGGAGAAAGATTTCCTCCCGTCGGATTTCCGGGGCTGTTTATAATAATAAGGCGTGTTTTAGATGTAACAAGTTTCTCAAATTGGTTTCTGTCAAATGCAAATCCGTTTTCCTCAAGTAGTGGCATAGGAATAGGAGTTGCACCTGCAATTTTAATTGCAGATTCATAAATTGGATATCCCGGGTTCGGATAAATTGCCTCGTCTCCTTCGTCCAAAATTGCCGTTGCGGAAAATAAAATTACGTCTTTTCCTCCCGGAGTGATTACAACTTCTTCAGGGGAAACATCAATGTTTCTTGTTTTGGAAATATATTCCGCAATGGTCTCTCTCAGATTAAGCACGCCTTGAGCTGCCGAATAATGAGTAAAGTTTTCTTGAATTGCTTTGATACCTGCCTGCTTTACATTCTCGGGCGTATCAAAATCAGGTTCACCAATCTCAAAATGTACAATGCTTTTTCCCTGCCTCTCAAGCTTTTTTGCTTTTGCCAGCACTGCGAAGGCTGTTTCCGTACCGGCTCGTTGCATAAGTTTAGAAAATTTCATTCACATACCTCCTTAATTTTTCATTCCAACATTTAATATATCATTTAAATTTTTTGTCAAGTAGTTTTTGTAGTTTTTTTCTTTCCGGCATTGGGTTCAAGGAACGGAAGTTTTATAACTTCTGCCTCTGCATACTTATTTCTTATCTTTATGTTTACTTTTGTTCCCTCCGTAGTAAATGGCATATTCAGGTATGCCATTGCATTTATTCTATTTAAAGACGGGCAGAAATTTCCGGAAGTAATATATCCGGCTTTCTCTCCATAGCTATCGAATACTTCCATATTATGTCGGGGAATTCCACCTTTTGGAACATAAAGTCCGACGAGTTTCCTCTTCAGCCCCTCACCTTTAATTTTTATAAGCGCTTTTTTCCCTATAAAATCCTCTTTTTTTAGTTTTACAGCAAAACCCTGTCCTGCTTCAAACGGATTTGTTGTTTTGTCTATATCATCCTCGTACAGCCAGTAAGCAACTTCAAAGCGTAGTGTATCTCTGGCGCCCAAACCCGCTGGCATTATATGAAACGGTTTTCCTTTATCCAAAATAGTTTGCCATAGATATATAATATCATTACGGTCAGAATATACTTCATATCCATCTTCTCCTGTGTAACCTGTGCGAGAGACAAGTATTTTTTTTCCGAAAAGCATTCCGTACTCAGCCTTAAAATATCCTAATTCCGTAAGAGGAATGTCTCCTTCAAAATAACCTTTAAGAAATTCTTCGGCCTTTGGCCCCTGTACTGCAACTTCGCCGTAATCAAAAGATTTTCCTAAAATTTCTACGTTAAAATTGCCTTTGTTTTTTATCACCCAGTCGAGATCTTTTTCATAATTGCCCGCATTTACAACAAGCAAAACAAAATCGTCTGCAATTTTATAAACAAAAAGATCATCTACTTCTCCTCCGTCAGGATAACACATTGGTGTGTACTTTACCTTGCCATTTTTCATTTTCTTTACGGAGTTGGTTACAAGGTAGCTTGCAAAGTTTAATGCCTCTCTGCCGTGAAGTTCTATTTCTCCCATGTGAGATACGTCAAATATACCTACATTTTTACGTACATTCAAATGTTCTTCAATGATGCTCGTATATTGAATAGGCATATTCCATCCGCCGAATGGCATCATTTTTGCACCAAGTTTTAGATGTTCTTCAAAAAGCGGTGTTTTTTTTAGTTCTTCAACCATCTTAGCCTCCTATTTAAGAATTGCTCCATTTGAAATTACTCTTTCTACGAAATTTTCACTGATTCTGTAAGGAATTTCCTCATAGCTTTTTATATTCAGAACATTAACGTTTGCCCTTTTGCCAATCTCGATACTGCCTACTTCATCCTGTATACCGATTGCTTTTGCGGCATTTAAAGTAGCACCGTATAGAGCGCTTACAATGTCCATCTTCATACGAACTACGGCAAATGATATTACAAGTGGCATTGACGGACACATGGATGTTCCCGGGTTATAATCCGTGCCAAGGGCGACGGTAAGGCCCATTTCTACCATTTTACCTCCGTCGGCAAATTTTTCCTTTCCAAGGGAGAATGTAGTTATCGGAAGAAGTACTGCAACGACACCTGCTTCTTTCATTTCTTTCAGTCCTTCTTCGCTTGCGTAAGTAAGATGATCCGCTGAAATTGCTTTTACCTCTGCTGCAAGTTTTGCGCCGCCGGCATCGCTCATTTCATCTGCATGAACTTTTGGAGTTAGACCGTTTTTAATGCCTGCTTTTAGAATTTTCTTTGACTGTTCTCTTGTAAAAGCGCCTTTTTCGCACCATACATCATTAAAATCGGCAAGCCCGTTTTTTGCAATAATCGGAATAATGTCACTTATTACAAGGTCTACGTATTTTTCGTCCCTCATATGATATTCAGGCGGAATAATATGTGCGGCAAGCAAGGTGGAGCGAATGTTTAAGGGAGAGTGCTTCCTTAAGTACTGAGCAATTCTTAAGATTTTAATTTCTTCTTCAAGGTTTAGTCCGTAACCGCTTTTTATTTCGAGTGTAGTTGTGCCCCAATCCACCATTTCGGAAATGTGTTTTTTCGTTATATTCAACAACTTTTCGAATGTTGCTTTTCTTGTCCAGCGTACTGTGGAAATAATACCTGCATTTTCTTCTTTGAGGATTTTCATGTATGGTACTCCCTGATGACGCAGGACGAATTCCTTTTCCCGAGTACCCTTGAAGATAACATGTGTATGCGGATCAACAAATCCAGGCATAACAACTTTTTTATTCGCGTCTATCCTTACGGTGTCCTTACTAAATTCAATCTCGCTTATGACATCATTTGTTTTTCCGACAGAAATTATTTTGCCATCTTTTATTGCAACTGCACCATCAGTGATTATGCCAAGAGGGTTATCCGTTTCTTCCTCCTCGTTCCTTGTAGGCACCATTGTAAGAAGCTCACCGGCATTTAAAATAACTATGTCAACTATAGGTTTTGCCATCTTTTCCTCCTATTCGTATATTTTGGATTCAATAATCTGCTTGCCGGAAAATTTTGTAAACTGCATGTAAAAGGCAAGACTTTTCAGAGCTGCTTCCATAGGCATAAGGCCGATAAGTTCACTTTCAATTATATTTGTACCATACCTTTTTGCTTCCATTTTTACGATTTCGAAAATACGGTAAAGAGGGACTTTCTTATAATTTAGAATGTTCATAGATACTTGTACACATCCCTTATCTTTTAGCTCCATTCCTTTTGCCTGAACGAATTGAAGTCCGCCCGAACTTTCTCTTATGGAATGTGCAATTTTTTTTGCTAATTTTATGTTGGTAGTATCCAGATTTATATTGTAAGCGATAAGAAATTCTCTGGCACCTACGGCAGTAACTCCGGCTGTAGGATTTACTTTTGCTTCTCCGAAGTCCGGCTTCCAATTAGGGTTTTTAATTTTTTCAAAAAAACCCTCGAATTCCCCCTTTCTAATGTTTGGTAACTTCTTTCTTTCCGCTACCATAGCTGATTCTGCATATAGATATACAGGGATATTCAACTCTTCCGCAATTTGTTTTCCTACCTCTTTGCTAATTTTTATGCAGTCCCGAATAGTTGCACCCTTAATTGGAATAAAGGGTATAACATCTATCGCGCCCATTCTCGGATGAGTACCTTTATGTTTTCTTAGATCAATGAGGCGTGCGGCATCTCGTGCAATTTGAAGAGCACCGGCCTTTACTGTTTCTTTGTCCCCTACAAATGTGACAACAGAACGGTTATGGTCTGAATCCGAGGAATAATCAAGAATTTTTACACCTACTTTTTTGAGATTTTGAATGATCTCGTCAACTACTTCTTTCTTTCTGCCCTCACTAATGTTGGGCACACATTCTATAATTTCTTCCATAATCACCTCACAATCTAAGTATATTGTAGCATTTTGGATATGAGTTGTCAACACTTAAAACTGCTTCATCAAAAATCTGTATAAACATTCTATATTAAAGGAGACAGAATAAAATGAAATTAAAGGAAATTTTAGATGCTTATCAAAGAGGTGATTTTATGAGTTTAGCCTTGAAAGAGAAAAGAGCTGTAGTAAACGAGGTTTCAAAAAGATGTAAAAAAACGAAGAAGAAAGAAAAAAAGAATGATACGGTACTTACAAATTTTGTCCCATTAGTACCTGGTACCAAGAGGACATTTTTGCTTTTACGGTGTGCATGTAATTGTTTTTGTATTCTTCCCTGGATTGGGTAACGTGAAAAAGTCGAATGAATTTAGTATAGAAGATAATGAATTGACATATACCTCTATACAAAGATATTATATGAAATAACCGGCAATACTATTTTCAAAAACAGAAATTGATTTTTACAGGCAGTTTTATGACTTGTATTATGCTCTTAAATCCGTAAAATATCTATTATGAGAAGATCATTAACCTTAAAAGAAATTATCTATTCCGGAGTTTTTGTTTCTCTTACAATTGTGGGCGCACAGATTTCTATCCCTGTTGGGCCCGTGCCTATTACTTTTCAAACGCTTTTTGTGGTTCTTTCCAGTTTGGTTCTTGGTGCACGCCTCGGATTTTTTACCCAGCTTGTATACATCATAATCGGTGCTGTAGGGCTACCTGTTTTTGCAAGTTTCACCGGTGGAATTGTTCAGCTTTACGGCCCTCTGGGAGGATATCTTATTGCGTTTCCGATAGCCGCATTTGTGGGAGGTTTGATAATTGACAGGAGGAGAAATCTAAAGAATTACTTTTTAGCGGCATTCTCGGAAGTTGCAATAATCTATATCTTAGGGTGGCTTAGATTGGGGTTTTATATTAAAAGCTTTGAACGTGCTTTCTTTGTCGGCATTGTTCCATTTATTCTATGGGATTTATTGAAGGCTTCCCTGGCTGTTTACCTTGCTAAAATATGGCATATGCAGCGAAGGCATCTATAGCTTCCGTGCAACTTTTTTGCTTTCCACGGTAGAAGCAACCATAAGAGATTTTTTAAATAGAACAGGGGCGAATAAATCCGTTATGACAATAACGGAAATAACAATGCCTTTTACAATTTCTCCTACTGCCGGAAACGCTTCCTCTACAAGAACCACAAGTACAAGGGAAAGCCCTGATTGATTAAGCAATCCGAAAGTGCCGAATTTTCTCAGTAATTTATCTTTGGTTGCAAAGATAATACCTAATTCGGTAAAAATCCATTTGACCCCTATCAGTCCAAGGGTGATAGGTAAAAGTTGCAAAACGACATGCAGATTTATCCCTGCGTCTGCCAATGTAAAGAATAGAAGATATATAATCGGAGACATTTCATCTAAAACTCTTTGAAAATCTTTATTGTAAAGAGTAAAGTTTTGTACGGAAAACCCTATGATGATACTTATTATCAACGGATCTAAATGAATAAATGATGCTTGTGATACAAGGAATGCAACTACGAATAGAAAAACATGAAATTCGCTCTTTACGTGTTTCATATAAAGGATTATTAAAATACTGATGGCTATTCCAAGCCCTATAGACCCTAATAACTCGATCATTACGGAAATAACGGTAGGGCTTGCTCCGCTTAAGAAAGGAACAATAGACGCAAAGATTACAATTACAATAACGTCTTTAAGTATTGCTACGCCGAGAATTTTATCTCCAAATACAGTATCTGTTTTACTCTCTTTTATAACAGCAATCGTAGAGAGAGGGGACTTCAGTATAAGTAAAATACCTAGTAAAATTGAGCCAACAAAGTACATATTTGTTATCTGCTTTAAAAATAACATCGAAAAAATAAATAATCCGGTAAATGCAGTTACCGCAATGGATGCAGTAAGAAATAAAACGTCTCTTCCGTATTTTTTAATAAAACTCATCTTCATTTCCATTCCCGACTGCAATGCAATAAATGTAATTGCTATTTCTTTTATAAAATCAAGTTCCTGAACCGTATTTTTTGACAGCAAACCAAAGGAATACGGAGAAAGTAACATCCCGGTTATAAGATAACCGGTTATTTGGGGGAACCCTAATTGCTTAAAGAATTTTCCAACGAAAAAGGCTATTATGATAATAAAAGAAAGTGAAATAGTAATTTCTATGTATGGAAGGGTAGGGGTAAAAGACTTCTTTACAAAAAAAAGTAAAAGCGTAAATACCAGTGAAAGCGTTAGATAGCCCATCGTGCCTTCTCCCTGATAAGTTCTGATAAAGCAAGCAAAAAGAAATAAGAAATAACAGCAAAAGTGATTATATTAAATGACATAGACTCCATTGCTACTGCTATACTCAATGCACCGAAGGGGATAAATATTGCACCTTTATTCCTGAATAAGGGAAACAGAATAAATGGTTTTATCAGTATAACAAGCAGAGAAGGAAACAAAATAAAAAATAAAGGAGAAAAGAAAATTCCTGCAAAAAATAGCAATGTTAAAAATAGGGGTTGATCCAAATTCTGCTTAATTTCGTCAGTGTATTTTGCATTTGAGTAAAAGGCTGTAATAAATCCGAATATTGCTGCTGAAAACACAGTGGAGAAATGGAATACCTGCGAAATACCACTGATAAAAAGCAGGAAACCGATAAGTAAAACATAAAGCTCGCTCTTTTCAAGAATTCTTTCGAATAAAACAAAAATAAATCCGAGTAAACCTGTAATTATCGCATATACCGGACTTAGGGTGTTAAATTGCAGGATACTATAATAAATAAGCATAAAAACAACACTGAGTTCTCCTGAAATTGTCATTAACCTGTTCCGTACCAAGTGAAGGATTAAAGGGGCGGGAATAGAGAAAACAGCGGCAAGAACAGCTGCTGTACTGTGTGCATAAAAACGCTTCAGTATAAAAAACATAGCAACATACTGGAGGGAAAGGAGAAATCCGAATAAAACTTCGTTTAATCTTGTTTCTTTAATTATTTCTCGTCTAAACTGTGCTCCGAATGAGAATCCGATAAATGCAAGTGTTACAAATGCGATTGGTGCAAGGCTGTTCAAAAATGTTTTTCCGATAATAAATGAAAATAGGATACCGGTTATGTAGACTTCTATGCCGGATAAACTTACTAATCCTACTCTTTTCTGAAAAATAAATTTCCGGGAAAAGAATGCTGTTGCAACAATCAGTAAAGTTAAAGAAAAAATTTCTTTCATTTTTAGCCGAATCCCTCCTGGTGTTATAGTTAAGTATACTGAAAAAACACTTGCAATAAAATAACTTTATGGTAGAATGCACATCAAAATTAGGAGGTTGAAATGCAGAAAGAAGCAAAATACATTTATTTTAACGGAAAACTGGTAGGATGGAATGACGCAAAGATTCATATTCTTTCACATGTTATTCAGTACGGTTCAGGTGTATTTGAGGGGATAAGGTGTTACGAAACAGAAAAGGGGCCCGCAATATTCAGAGGAATGGATCACTTTAAGAGATTTAAGAATTCAATGAAAATTTACAGAATGAAGATTGAGCAGGAACCGGAAGAGCTGGAGAAAATCACAAAATCACTAATAGCGAAAAATGAATTGAAATCTGCGTATATACGCCCGGTTGCATACAGGGGGTATGGGGAAATTGCACCAAACCCTGAAAAATTAAAAACAGAAATTGCCATAGCAACTTTTGAAATGGGTAAATTTCTTGCAAAAGACCTGGATAAAGGAATTGATGTAATGGTTTCCAGTTGGCGAAGGCCTGCTCCGGATACTATTCCTATGTCCGCGAAGGCAGACGGGAACTATTTAAATTCTCAGCTTGCATCAATGGAAGCATCCCAGTATGGTTTTAGAGAATCTGTTATGCTTGATGTTAATGGTTTTATAAGTGAAGGTCCAGGAGAAAACATATTTCTTGCAAAAGATGGCGTTCTTTATACTCCACCTGTTGGCGCCTCACTTTTGAAAGGTATCACGCGAGATTCTATTATGAAGGTCGCAAAGTCTCTTAATATGGAGATAAAAGAAGAGTTTATGCCAAGAGAGATGCTGTATATCGCTGACGAAGTTTTCTTTGCAGGTACGGCAGCAGAAGTAACTCCTATAGGAAGTGTAGATAAAATTAAAATAGGAGACGGAAAGATAGGGCTGCTTACACGGAAAATAAGGGATACATTCTTTGATATTGTTCAGGTGGGGAATGACCCGTACGGCTGGCTTGACTTTGTAAAATAATTTTTTTTTGGGGGGCTTTTGTGGCCCCCTTTCTAATTTTGATTATCTGCCGAATATCTGCTATAATTCAGGGATGAATGTAAAAGAAAAAGAGGGATTTACTTTAATTGAAACGCTTATAGTTATTGCAATTGTTGTCATACTGACTGCCATTGCAATGCCAAGTTTCAAACATCTGATTGCATCCGAGAGATTACAATCCGTTGCTTACCAGACCGTGCAGGACTTAAGAATCGTACGGGAGGACGCCATACTATATCAGCAGGATTTACGTGTTTATTTTTGCGTTGATCCCGTAAAAAATAGAAATTTCTATCTCTTTGAAACATTTCAAAAAGATCCTCTAAATAATACTCATTATACGCCCGGGGATACGGCAAATGGTTCTCACTTTATTAAAAGGGAGTTGGACTACAAGCTTTTTTTAGGACCGCACCATCCGTTTCAATCCTTAGGGTGGATTAACGGTAAGCAGTACTATTATCTTACCTTTTTCTCGGGTTCCGGATCTCATTTTAGAGGGCAACCCAGTATGCCGGATCATATAACATTTACAGATAACGCAAGTAATATGAAATTCTATGTTGTTGTAGATACTGTCGGAAGAATAAGAATGAGTGGGGATAACCCTGATCCGTAGAAATTTTATAAATGCTATATAATTATTCCCGGTCGGAGATAATAACAAACAACATAACAATTCTCCAATTTGGTTTCCGCCTTCATTCACAACCATGTTTTATGATAAACCTCTCAAAATAATGTAAATAAATGTCTTACTGGTACCAGGTACCAATTGGACAAGAAATGACAAGAAGCGGTATCTTTGATTACTTCACCGATCTTTCATCGACCTCCATATATAATAAAGCAGAAGAAAATGAAAATAAAGTAACATAGTTATAATAGATTAAGGATTTTGAGGGAAATAGGAAAGAATATTGGGATATTCTGAGAAGTGCTGTTGCATGGTAAGTCTCGCTTAGATCATCTTTTCCCTTGTTGTTAATTGATGGATACTTTCTATTTGCTTTGTTTCGCATATAGCAGAGGAAAAAGGAGGGAAGAACGATCGTTCTTCCCTCCTAAAAATTCAATGAGTTTTTTCACGTTAAAACTTTTTATACCAATTTTCTCCCATATCTTTTATTGTAATTCTCGCAAAGCTTGAGAATTGTTTATTTTCGAAATAAGGTACCGCTTTTTTACTTGCTTCATATAATTTGTAATAGTTTGAAACGCCTGATGTAGAAAGCCATGCAATCATATCTTCTTCATTCGGATAATATTTTGCAAATTCTTTCCATACAGCTCTTCCTGCGAGGAATCCCGATGCGCCTTCTTTAGAGGCAATTTCCACATTGTGAACAAATTCTGCTATGTCTACTCCTGCACTAAGAATTACCCATGGTACACTTGATTTCTTTGTAATCTCGTAACAGGCATTTTCGGCATCCTTCAGTGTATATACTGTTTCTCTCGTTTTTCCATCAAATAAACCGTTGTGAAATTCTTCAACAAATTTTAAGTTTACAGGGAATTCAAGTTTTAATATGTCAACCCCGTATTCTTCTTTTGAAAATTCTTCGGTAATATTAAGTACAATTTCAGGCTTTTTTCTTGCATAGGCTGCCGTATCGGTTGATGGTTCGTCATCTTTAAATGCGTAACCTACGGGTTCAAGCACGAATGGCAAATCATATTTTTTACAATCATTTCCTACCTGTTTTACAATATTTTCCTGAAATTCTTTTACTTCCTGTGTGCTGTCGTGCCTGTAATAAAGGAGCAATTTCACGGCGTCCGCACCGGCTCTTTTAATTTTTTCAACACTCCAATCGTCCAGTAACACGGTTTTCTTTTCTCTATTTTTGTATCCTGCTGCTACCGTTCCGCTCTTTTCTCTTGCAATAAGAAGTGCGGAATTTCTATTAAGATACTTTAATGATTCAGGAACTCCAAACTGGGGATCCATTAAAGTAGCACTAAAATATGGCGATAAATACCGGGTTACAAGTTTTTTTGCGAGAGCAATGTCCTTGTAAGTAATTTCGTTTTTATTTTTTCCTGCTGACTTTGCCAACATTGTTTGAAGAGAACCACGTTGGTCAATTGCGAGCATTCTAAACTTTCCTTCCTGATCGGCAAGCCGTGCCAATCCCTTTAATTTTCCTGCCGTTAATTCAACTTTTTTCATGATAAATCCTCCTAACCATTTTTGCTATTTCATATTCATTATATACTAAACAAGTTTTAATGAAATAACTTTTGAAATTCCATCTTCCTCCATTGTTATTCCATAAAGCATATCAGCTTTCTGCATCGTTTCTTTATTGTGAGTTATTACTATGAACTGTGCAAAATCTGCTTCTTCGCCGAGTAACTCTCCAAATTTTACTACGTTTTCTTCATCGAGTGCGGCGTCCACTTCGTCCAATACATAAAATGGGGCGGGTTTTACTTTAAATATAGCAAATAGGAAGGCAAGTGCCGTAAGTGATTTCTCTCCTCCCGAAAGCAGAGGGAGTGACTGTTTTCTTTTTCCAGGAAGTCGAACACTAAGCTCTATACCTTTTACTTCTCCTCTTTCGTCCGGTATTCTCTCTATGTTTGCCTCTCCGCCCTTAAACATTCTTCTGAAGAAAACCGAAAAAGATTTTTCTACTCCTGTTAGCGTTTTTTCAAATTCCTCATGTGTCCTACTTTCCATTTCCTTTATAAATGCTTCCAGTTCCTTTTTGGACGAAACTACATCATTGTAAACGTTCTCTTTTTTTGAAAGTTCTTCCTTGATGTTTTCTTCTTCCCCGACGCTTGTAAAATCAATTGCCCCAAGTGATTGTATTTTTGCTTTTACCGATGCAATTTCTATTTTTATCTTTTTCTCGTCCACTATATACATTACTTCACGTTCTTTAATGCCTTTTTCTCGTAAGCGCTCTATTATATTTGCAGCCTGTGTGCTCTTCTCCGCAAGCGAAACATGCTGTTTCTCAATCTTTTTTAAAATATTTTCTTTCTGTTCTTCGACACGGGAGATTCCAACATTTGCATGTTTCATATCCGACTCAACATCTTTAATCTTTTTCTTTAATTCCTTTTCCCTTTCAGTAATATCTGCAATATCCAAGTTGAGTTTATTATGTTTGCTTTCATCGCTGAATATATCTTGCTTTGCAAGCGTTAAATCTGTTTCAAGGCTTTTATTCTCCCTTTCTAATCTTGCTATACTGTTTCTTACACCCTCAAGATGCTGTTCAAACTGCAGAACCTCGCTTTCTCTGCGTTCAAAATTAAATTGCGTGTCTTTTACGGATATCATCTTGTTGTGAAGAATGTTTGTCAATTCCTCAAGCTTTTTCTTTTTTTGGGACAGGAATTCATTGTTTTCCTGATTTTTTATTCGAGAGATAATTCTCTCTATATCGCTTTCAGTATCAGCGATTCGTGGTAATATTTCAGCAATTTTCATATTTAACGAAGCAATTTTCTTTCTTTGCATAAGTATCTTATTTCTCTCTTCTATCATTCTGTTCATTGTATTAAGCTTGTTTCGCTGAGTATTCAGATTTTCCTGTGATTGTTTAATATCTTCTGAAATAGATTTCTGGTTATTAATTTTATCATTCTGTTCCTGCATTAAACTTTTTAATTCTTTTTGCTTCTCTTCTAATAACAGGCTGCTGTTAATTTTTACTTCAAAGGGCGAAAGCAGCATAAATCCGTCCTTCGTGATAATTTTTTTTATAAAGAGTTTCTCTGCGTTTTCTGCAAAGAATTTTGCGGCACTTTGAACATTGCCTGCCATGTAAATTCCCTGGAGGAACGGTGAATTGAAAGAGAGAATTGGTTTTACGTCTTCGCTTGTTTTATTATTAAAAGAAGTTACATTTTCTTTTATAAAGAAGTGCCCATTGCGTTTATTTTTGAGTGTTTCGAAATTATCAAGTATGAGGGTGTTTAACTCGTCTTCAATTCCTGCATTCGTGCCAGTATTTTTTAGAGTACTTCCAAGTGTCCCTTCCTTGAAACGTTTCTCTCTGTTTCCGTGTTCTCTTATAAAGTTTTTAATTTCGTTTATTCTATATTTAAGCAGTGCAATTTCTTCTCCGATAGTATTCTTTTCCTTTTGCCGGTTATCTATTCTTTCCAATAAATTTTCTATCTGTTTTTTTATCGATTCGGGATTTCCAATTTCTTCAGATTCCGCATTTTTTACCGTTATCTCTATTCTACCTTTTTCTTTCTTAAGGAAATTTAATTCCGATCGGGCTGACGACAAAGCGCGTTCTTTTTCCAAACGTTCTTCCCGCAACTTTTCCCGTTCTGTTTTTACTTTACTTTCTTTTTCGATAAGTGGTCCGATTTCTTTATTCAAAGAATTTACTTGGGTGCTTAGGGTGGAAATTTCGTTATTTTTATTTTTAAGTTCTTCCTGTAGAGTTTCCCTTCTAATCTTTGATTTTTTAAGATCACTTTCAATATAGCCAACTTTTCTTTTATTCTTTTCTATAATGAGATTATTTTCACGGATATTTTGCTCGATTTTTAACTTATGTTCTTCAAGATAAATTTCTCTTTCCTTTAGTTTTGCCTCTTCGATAAGAGATTTCTCCTTCTTTCCGCGTAGATTGCTAATCTCTTCGGAGAGCTTCTTATATTTGTTTTCTATTGTTTCAAGCTGACTTTTGGTTTCTTTTGCTGACTCCAAAAGTGTTTTCTCTTCGTTTGTCGTATCAAGAATCCCGCTTTTCACAGTTTCAATCTGCCTTTTCAGGTTTGTCAACATATAATTCATTAAAGTGCTCTCAAGTTGTTTTAATCTGTCGTTCAAGAAATAATACATATGTGCTTTTTTGGATTCGTTTATAATGCGTTCCGCATTTTTTTTCAGTTCGGACAATATATCCTTTACTCGGAGAAGGTTTTGCCCGGTTTCGTCAAGTTTTTTTAGTGCTTCCTTGCGTTTTTTCTTAAATACTTCTACTCCTGCGACTTGCTCTATTAGAGTTCTCTTCTGTTCAGGTTTTGCAAGCAGAATTTCCTCTATCCTCCCCTGTCCTACAATCGAATACATATGGTTGTACATACCTGCGGAATAAAAAAGTGACATTACGTCCTGAAGGCGCATAGGGTTGTTGTTTACAAAGTAGCCTGATTCCCGCGAGCGGTATATCCTGCGTTCAATCATAACGCGTGGAGTATTCATGCCGGAAAAACTCCTATCCTCGTTGTTGAAAATAAGCTTAACCGATGCAACACCAAGTGGTTTTTTAAATGCAGAGCCGGAGAAAATAAGATCAGTCGCTTCGGATGCACGTAACAGAGTAAGTCGATGTTCCCCAAGTGCCCATCTCATCGCATCTACGATATTACTTTTTCCTGAGCCGTTAGGCCCTACTATACAACTGATTTTTGGAGATAGCAGTACTTCGGTTTCTTTTTGGAATGTTTTAAACCCGTAGATGGAAATCCGTTCAAGATACATTAGAATAGTCCGCTGATTCTCCCTTCATTTGAAATATCCATATTCTCTGCCGCAGGATGTTTTGGTAGTCCCGGCATGGTCATTATATTACCGGCAACCGGTACTATAAAACCTGCCCCTGCTGATAGTCTTACCTCGCGAATCGTTACCTTGAATCCGGTCGGTCTGCCTAAGAGTTTTGAATTATCCGAAAGAGATAACTGAGTTTTTGCCATGCAGATCGGTAAATTACCGTAGCCAATTTTTTTAATAAGCTTAATATCTTTCTTTGCATTGTCCGTATAAACTACATCGTCTGCACCATACATTTTTGTAGCAATCTTATGTATTTTTTCTTCCATGGAATCTTCAATATCGTAAAGGAAACGGAAGTTACTTTTGTCGTTTTTAACTGCTTCAATCACTTCTTTTGCAAGGACTTTTCCACCCTCTCCGCCCTTTTCCCATACTTCCGACAGAGCAAATCTCGCACCATTTTCTTTAGCAAATTTTTCTACAAGTCTAATCTCCGTATCCGTATCCGTGATGAATTTGTTCAGTGTGACAATAACCGGCAAGCCGAATGTGCGCATATTTTCTATATGTTTTCTTAGGTTTGCAAGTCCTTTCTTTAATGCGTCAATGTTTTCCTCTTTCAATTCATTCTTTGCAAGCCCTCCATGCATCTTCAGGGCCCTTACCGTAGCAACAAGTACTACGGCTGAAGGGTGCAAATTCCCCATTCTGCTTACAATGTCCATAAACTTTTCCCCCCCGAGATCAGATGCAAAACCACCTTCAGTCACTACAAAATCAGCAAGCTTTAATGCGAGTTTTATTGATATGAGTGTGCTTGCACCATGCGCAATGTTTGCAAAGGGGCCGCCATGAATAAATACAGGATGATTTTCAAGCGTTTGTACCAAGTTTGGTTTTATTGCATTTCTTAAAACAATAGCCATTGCCCCGGATGCATTTAAATCTTTTGCGGTTATAGGCTCTCTTTTGCGCGTATATCCGATAATAATTTTTCCAAGACGTTTCTTCAGATCTTCCATATTCTGCGCCATTCCGAGAATTGCCATTACTTCCGATGCTGCTGTGATGTCAAACCCTGTTTCGCGCGGATAACCGTTACCTGTTCCGCCGAGTGCCACATCTACCTGTCTTAAGGCTCTATCATTCATATCAAGAGCTCTCCTCCAGGTAATTCTTCTTACGTCTATGCCCAATTGATTTCCATGTTGTATATGATTATCAATCAGTGCGGCAAGCAGATTATTTGCAATGCCTACCGCAGGTATATCGCCGGTAAATTGCAGATTTATTTCTTCCATAGGGATAACCTGTGCATATCCTCCGCCTGCAGCGCCGCCTTTTATACCAAAAACAGGACCTAAAGACGGTTCACGTATTACTGATATGGCTTTCTTTCCCAGATTGTTTAATGCATCGGAAAGCCCGATTGTTGTTGTGGTTTTTCCTTCACCTGCCGGGGTAGGGGTAATTGCGGTAACAAAAATAAGGCTTCCGTTGGAATTATTTATAGTTCTTTTGTTTGTTTTCGGCTCAACCTTAGCGATATATTTTCCGTACAAGTTCAACTCATTTTCTTTAATCCCCAAAGATTTTGCAATTTCATCAATTTTTATCATTTTTGCATTCTGTGCGATATCTAAATCATTCATTTTTTATACCTCCGTAATTTATTAAGTATAACAATTTTTTTTTAAACGTAAAGGGATTGAATTACTACGTAATTCTCTGTTTACAGAAGTGGTATTAAACGCATTTTATATATCTAAACTGCTCTGTAATATAAATGTACCCAAAGATTTTAATATAACAAGTATATACACTATTAAGGACAACATGTCAAGCTTGTTTTTCTCGGCTAAAGTGTTGAGAGGCTACATTGTTTCTCACATATATAATAAGATTTTTATTCAGGGCAAATCAAAACAGATTACTGTTATTTTCCGTTTTTTGTGAAAGATAGGACTCTTTACAGACAGAGTCTAAAGCGAAATAATAATGTTAATGAAAATTTCTTAGATAAGTTTTCTGATAGTATGCAAGCTTTCTATTCCTCTTGAATATGCATCGGCAGCTTTGTTCAATGCATTTGCCGCACGCCTACGGTTTTTCATAGAAGGAGACTTTGCCGAAGGTAGAAACGCTTCTCTTCCGACGTTTCTACTCCACTCTCTCCAGAATAACAGTACGTCCTCAAAATGACGAACAGCTATACTCATTTGTTTTTGTGCCTTTTTATCCAGAAAATAATGAATTCCCAAAAGATAGGTAACAATGCCATTTATAGAAGTCCATTGCGGATAAACTGCATAGGATAAATAGGGATGAACATTTCCCGTGGGGTTCGTAAATGAGAGAGAGGGATTTCTTAAATCTTCTGCAAATTTATCATACGCAGCTTTACCTGAAAATATTTCTTTGTTTTTAATATTTACCTTCTTTGTGGAGAATTCTTTTTCCATTAATTCAATAAAGTAGGGTAGATTTTCCTTCTTGTAAAAATAATTTCTTTGAGGAATTTCCGTTAACTTAGCAGATATGGTAAAACTATTATTTTTTAATAATTCTTCAATATTTTCCGTTTCATAAAATACGTCTCTATATACTTGCGCTTCTTCAGCCGCATTACCTATAAATAAAAGATTTTTCGGATAAAGGATGAACGGTATTTCAGGCAAGGAATCTTTGTCATCTGTTCTTGATAGTAAAAGGTCAATATCTAAATACTTTTTTAGGTTTGCACTTATGTATGGAATACTTTCATTAAAGAGATAAGGCTTATTATAATCATACAAAAACCGTAGGGAATAACCGCTGAATGCATTCAGTTCGGTGAGTAAGATAGGAAAGTTTTTAAACCTTAACAATAAATATAACTGTAAAAGAAAATCATATTCACACTTTATGCCCTTTTTTCTAATTTCTTCCAAAATCTTTTCTAATTTTTCTTTATTCATGTATTGATTATAATTAATAGATGTAAAATTAAAATATAAAGCAGGGGGCGTAAAATGATAAAAATAGTTACGGATTCAACCGGTTATTTGGACAAGAAATTTTGTGAAGAAAACGGGATTACAGTTATTCCTCTGAAGGTAAGTTTCGGGGATAAAACGTATAAAGAGGGGATAGATATTACCCCGGATCAGTTTTATGATTTACTTGAAAAAAATAAGGAGCTCCCTAAAACTTCACAACCTTCAATCAAGGATTTTGTGAATGCGTACGAACGCATTTTGAATGCGGGTAATGATGTTCTTTCCATACATATCTCCTCGAAACTTAGTGGCACTTTTAATGCCGCGAGAATGGCAGCAAATCAATTGGAATTAGGCAGAATTAAGCTTATTGATTCAAGGCATACCTCAATGATTATTGCATTTCTGGTGGAACATGCATTAGAAGAAATCAAGAAAGGGAAAAACTTAGAAGAGGTCCACCAGTCTACAAACGCAATAGTTCCAAAGATGATTACCAGATTTACTTTTCAGGATATTAAGTACCTTGTGCAAGGTGGAAGGATTAGCAGGGCCGAAGGCTTGATTGGATCCATACTGAATATAAAACCTATTTTATCATTTACAAATGGTGAAGTAAAAACCGAGGCAACACCACGTACATGGAAAAAAGCACTTCGTAAATTAACAGAATACATAGAAAAAATAAATAAAGAAAGAGGAATTGAAAAAATGGGAGTGATATACGGAACAAATAAAGCGGAAGCGGTCAACTTTGCAAACAGCATAAAAGAGATTATTAATAAAGAAGTGCGTATGCAACAGCTCGGGGCTGTTGTTGGCACATACGCGGGCCCGCGATGGATTGGTATCGGGATACAGACAAAATAGACAGGATGAGTAGTCGGGAAAAAAATATAGAACTTATTGTAACAACATTAAAAAAGGAATTGAAAAAGTATGGCGATCCTGCTGTAACTCAAGTTGCAAAATACAAAAGATCTCCTTTCAGAGTTCTTATATCCACTGTCCTAAGCTTGCGCACAAAGGATAAAACAACACTTGTAGCGAGCAACAGATTGTTTGAAAAAGCGGATACGCCTGAGAAAACACTAAAACTTAGAAAAGAAGAAATAGAAAATCTCATATACCCTGTTGGCTTTTACCATAGAAAGGCAGAACAAATACTTAAAATCTCCGAGATACTATCCGGAAAGTATAAAGGAAAAGTACCGGATGAATTGGATGAACTTTTAAAATTGCCCGGAGTAGGCAGAAAAACCGCAAACCTTGTTTTAAACGAAGGATTTGGAAAGCTTGGAATTTGTGTGGATACTCATGTGCATAGAATTTCTAATAGGATAGGGCTAGTGGAAACAAAAAATCCAACCGAAACGGAATTCGCTTTAAGGAAATTCCTTCCCAAAAAATACTGGATTATTCTAAATACTTTGCTTGTAACTCTGGGGCAAAATATTTGCACGCCGATTTCTCCGAGATGTTCAATCTGCCCTATAAATCAATATTGTAGGAAAATCGGGGTTGAAAAACACAGATAACATTTTGCAGTTGTAAAAATAAACCTTTGCTTTAAAATAGTATTATGAAGAAAATAATCGTAATTCTGCTTATTTTATCTATATTGTTCGTTTCTGCGGGATGTAGCGGAAAGACTTATACATATAAAATATTTGATGCCTCAACACATCTGCCGGTTTCGGGAACGATATTTGTAAACGGAAAGAAAACAGATATTAAAAATGGAGTTTTAAATTACAACGCGGATAAAATTGTCATTGATAAAAGCGGATATCAAAAAACAGGAGCGACTTTCGATGGTAACACCATTGTTAATCTTGAACCTGTTGCATTCTTGGAAATCTCTACGAACAACATGCCGGATATTGTTTACGTAGACGGAGCAAAATGCCCTTTATTTTTTAAAGAAAACGGTATTGTACTTTCTCCTCTTAAGGTGGGTGCCCACACATTGGAATTCGGTGGGCGGTTCATAAAAGAAACCAAACTAAATGTGCAAATTGCCAAAGGGGAAAATGCAATTACTATAAATCTTCCGTTTGATATGGAAAATGCAGAATCATTTTTAAAGGAAATGATATTTCCCGAAGAACTTACATATGCGGATACTACGATAAATATAGAAGGCACGTTAGATGGAGAAAATATCCGATATACACTTAAAGCAAAAATGCGGAATAATAAAATTGTTGATATATCCGACAAGAATATACACTATGGTTTTAATAACAATACACCTTTTTTGATTGGAAATGACGGCAAGCACATGCCGGTAGGAGATAAAGAGATGGGAGTGGCACTCATCTATGCACGGAGTGTCCTGGAAAATATGTTTGAGTTAAGAAAATTTATAAAACCGTTGGACTTGACTGGCATTTCAACCGACAAAGCATCTTTTTCCGGGAATCGGACATTTGAGAACAGACCTTTCACTGAGACGGTTGTAGTTCGTTTTAAGGAGGGGAATGTGTATAAAGCTGACATTGTTGTAAATTCTTTAATAGAGAATACAAATTTAAATGTGTCTATTACGATAGTTAAGGCAGGTTAGGGGGCATTATGGCATTCACGCATCTTCATTTACATACCGAATACAGTTTATTGGACGGACTAAACAGGCTTCCGTTGCTTGCGCAGAGGATAAAAGAACTCGGGATGGGTTCGGTAGCCATTACGGATCACGGTAATATGTACGGCGCGATTAATTTTTATGAAATAATGAAAAAAAATGATATAAAACCTATTATGGGAGTCGAAGCGTATGTAGCGGAAAACGGAAGGAAATTAAAAGTAAAAGGAGGGCATAGGTTCCATCTTGTGCTACTTGCAGAGAACAAAGAAGGATATAAAAATCTGTTAAAGTTAGTCTCAATGAGCTATATTGAGGGATTTTATTATAAACCCCGGATAGATTACGAGCTGCTTGAGAAATATCATAAAGGTGTTATCGGAATGACTGCCTGCCTGCAAGGTGAAGTTCCTTATCGTATCCTACATGAAGGCAAAGAGGCCGGAAGAAAAGCATTGCATAGATATCTTAATATATTCGGAAAGGATAATTTCTTTCTGGAAATACAAAACCATAACATAGAAGAGGAAAAAAGAGTAATACCGATAATGGCGGAACTTTCAAAAGAAGAAAATATTCCTCTTATTGCGACAAACGATGCACATTACCTGAAAAAGGAATATGCAAAAGCACACGATATTCTGCTTTGCGTGCAAACGCTTTCCAAGTTCAATGATCCTAATAGAATGCATTTTCCGACCGAGGAATTTTATGTGAAATCAGAAGAAGAAATGAAAGAGATGTTCCCAGGGCTTGAATCGGCAGTGGAAAACACGGAAATTATAGCAAATCGTTGCAATGTGGATTTTGAATTTAATACGTACCATCTGCCGCATTTTGTAGAAAAAAAAGACGATACATGGAATGAGGAAAATAATAAGAATATGCTCAGGGTATTGGTAAAAAAGGGTATAGGCAAATTATATCCTCAAGAAAATAATGTCGAGGCAAAAGAACGTGCGGAAAGCGAGCTAAAAATTATTGAACAGATGGGTTTTGTAGATTATTTTCTTATTGTTCAGGATTTTATCAATTGGGCAAAAGTACATAATATACCCGTTGGTCCGGGGCGAGGGTCAGCTGCAGGTAGTATTGTATCCTACTCGCTTGGTATAACTGATATTGACCCGTTGAAATACAATTTATTTTTTGAAAGATTCCTGAATCCGTCAAGAATTTCTATGCCTGATATTGATGTGGATATCGGAGATAGAGATAGAGACAAAGTGATTCAATATGTACGAAACAAGTATGGCCTGGACCGTGTGGCACAGGTTGCAACATTTGGAAAAATGGAAGCGCGCGCCGTGATAAGAGACGTAGGAAGAGCTCTTGATTTCTCCTATGCGGAAATAGATAAAATCGCAAAACTTATACCTTCGGGATTCCATTTGAAAGATGCAATCAAAAGTATACCGGAACTTAGAGAAAAAGCAGCCGATGAAAATTATAACCTGCTTTTTGAAACTGCCCTGAAACTTGAAGGAGTTGCAAGGAATTTTTCAACGCATGCGGCAGGTGTTGTAATCGGTGATGCACCTCTAATGGAATACGTACCTCTGCAGTTAGATAAAAACGGTTCTGTAATAACCCAGTTTGATAAGGAAGTTGTAGAACATATAGGACTTTTAAAAATGGACTTCCTCGGATTAAAAAATCTTACAGTAATTCAGGATGCTATTAAAATATTAAAAGAAAGCAGTATTGATGTAAATTTTGATAAAATACCAACCGATGACAAGAAAACATATGCAATGCTTAAAAGAGGTGATTCCTCCGGTGTATTTCAACTCGAAAGTAGTGGTATGAGAAATGTCCTGAAAGGTGTACAACCCGAGAGCATCGATGATTTAACGGCAGTTGTAGCGCTTTATAGGCCCGGTACAATTAGAGCCGGAGGTATAGAGGAATATATAAATAGGAAAAACGGAAAAACGCCCGTTACATATCCGCATCCAAGCCTCGAGCCAATTCTAAAAGGTACGTACGGAATTATCGTATATCAGGAGCAGGTAATGCAAATTGCAAATGTACTTGCCGGGTATTCAATGGCAGAAGCGGACTTATTGAGAAAAGCTATCGGAAAGAAAAAGCCGGAAATTCTTGCAAAACAACGGGATATCTTTATTAAAAAGGCTATCGAACAAGGGGTAAACGGGGAAACAGCAACGAAAGTATTTGATCTTATAGAATATTTTGCCGGTTATGGGTTTAATAAATCCCATGCAGTTTGCTATGCAACAATTGCTTATAGAACCGCTTATCTTAAGGCACATTATCCGATAGAATACTTTACAGCACTATTTAACGGATATATAGGAAATGAAAATAAAACAAATGAGTTGTTGTTTGAGGTTAGGAGAAACAATATTCCTATTTTTTCACCCGATATTAATAAATCCGGAATGTATTTTAAGACAGAGAAAGAAGGTATTCGTTTCGGATTGCTTGCCATAAAAAGTACCGGAGAAAAGGCGTTAAGCCTAATTGTCAGTAACAGGAAACAGAATGGAGAATTTACGTCTTTTTTAAACTTTAAAAGCAGAATGCAGAATCTGCGGGTAAATAAGAAGGTTGTAGAAAATTTAATAAAAGCAGGTTGTTTCGATTCGTTCGGAGAGGACAGGAAAACACTTTTAACAAATGGTGGTGAGCAGAAGAAGGAATCCCTTTCTTTGTTTGGAAGTGCTCAGCCTATAGTTTCCAAAAAAGTAACTCGTGCTTCCGTCATGGAGCTCCTAAATTATGAAAAAGATGCGTTTGGTTTTTATATAACAGATCATCCGATAAACTCATATACTCGGATTTTGAGCGATAAAAATTTAAGAATCGTATCCGATTTGTCTGAAAAGGATGACGGAGAGATTGTAAAAATTGCCGGCATCAAAGGAAAATTCAAGCGTGCAAAAACCCGTAAAGGACAATCCATGTACAAATTTGAAATAGAGGATAGCGAAGCAAAAGCAACGGTTGTGGTATTCTCGATGGCATACGAGACATTTTCGAAATATGTGGATAAAGAGGGAGTAATTGTTGTAGAAGGTAGGGCAAAAAAAGAAGGAAATGGTTTTACGATTATTGCAAATAATGTATCAAATTTCTTTACTGAAGAAGATATTAAAAAAAAGGATGAATTTAATGCACTGCATATCTATGCAAAAGAGAATTCAGAGCTCTTAAAAAAATTCACGGTACTAAAAAAAGAAATTAAAAATTATAGAGGTAGGGCCCCTCTTTTTATTCACATCCTTACTGACCACAGGGATGTAAAAATAAGAACTTCTTCGAAGTTTTATGTGAATAACTCCAGAGGATTTATTGAAGAAGTGGAATCTGTTTTCGGCAAGGGATCCGTAAAAATAAGTGATTGGCGAAATGAAATGTAGAACTGCCGATATACTTTCCGCATTCTTACTATTCTCGTGTAATAGTAAGAATTTAACTTTATCTTAGATTTTTATGCGGGAGTGCCCTTTATATTATGTGGCTGAAAAGATGAACTATTT
>CAYYKP010000013.1:0-24770 GCA_964468055.1 uncultured Caldisericales bacterium | reverse complement strand
ATTCGAAGGTAGTTCCCATAATCATTAATGGAAGGACGTATCTTCCTTTGCGATTCATTGCCGAGCATCTTGGCGCATCGGTTGATTGGGACAACACAACCAAAACAATAACTATTTATTACTGGCCGTAAAGAAATATACAATTAATATTTTAAAAGCCCTCGAAAATCTGAGGGCTTTTTTTATTCTATATATAATGTACAGCATGTTGACAGAAAAAACAAAAAGCATATAATCAAATGGCAATGAACAAAATTGTAATGCGATTAAAAATTTTGTATAAGGAGTGAAAATGTTTTCTAAAACAGATGAAGAAATAATTAATGCATTAAAACCTGTAATAAAAGGTATTGCCTTGCTTGTAGGGGATGATTGTGAAGTTGTTCTTCATTCATTCAGGGATATGGAACATTCTGTTGTTGCAATCGAAAACGGAAAAATCACAAAAAGAAAATTAGGCTCGTCAATGACAGATTCAGGCCTTGAAATTATCGAGGAGATCGTGAAGCAAGGAAAAGAAATCGTCGGGCCATATCGAGGCATTGCGCCAAATGGAAAACCTCTTCGCTCGGTAACTGCACCGATAAGAAATAAAAACGGAAGACTTATCGGGGCACTCTGCATGAATTTTAGTTTAAGCAAAATAATTAATATCAAAGATTTTATTGATACTCTTACTACTTTTCCAAATGAACAAATAATTACAGATGATGTTGCAAAGAGTAGTTCTCTTTCCATAGAAGAGTTAATGAAACAAATTTTTAGAGAAGTTTTACTCGCTGCCGGAGCTAAAGGAGATTTACCACCATTTGAACGCAATAGACTGATTGTCAAGGAATTATACAGAAGAAAGTTTTTCCAGATAAAAGATGCGGTGGATTTGGTTGCAAGCAAATTGGGCATTTCACGTTTTACTATTTACAATTATATAAGGGAATTAAAATTCGAGGAGAAAAATAGGGGGTAAATGATGGGAAAAAATATTATTGAAAAAATTATTAACGACCACATTGTTGATGGCGAACCACTAAAAGAAAGCGAAGTAGGAATAAGAGTGGACCAAACTCTTACTCAAGATGCGACAGGAACAGCGGCTTATCTTGAATTAGAAGCAATGGGATTTAAAGAAGTTAAAACGGAGGCAACAAGTTACATAGATCATAATACCGTTCAGATAGGTTTTGAAAATGCAGATGACCACAATTACCTTAGAACGGTAGCAGAAAAGTATGGGATTATTCTATCACGCCCGGGAAATGGCATCTGTCATCAGGTGCAATTAGAACGTTTTGCCAAACCGGGGCAAATTCTATTGGGTTCGGATTCCCATACCCCTACAGCAGGAGGAATTGGAGAAATTGCAATAGGTGTCGGCGGATTAGATGTTGCAGTTGCAATGGGTGGAGGTCCGTATTATCTTACTTATCCGAAGGTTATCAAAATTGAACTCATTGGCGAATTACATCCATGGGTATCGGCAAAAGACGTCGTTCTTAAAGTGCTTTCTATTTTGCACACAAAAGGTAATGTAGGATATGCAATAGAATACGGAGGAAAGGGCGTAAAAACACTTACAGTTCCTGAACGTGCGACAATCACAAATATGGGGGCGGAAACAGGGGTCACTACATCCATATTTCCCTCCGATGAAATGACCCGTGACTTCATGGGAAGAGAAGGTAGGGAAAAAGACTGGAGGGAACTAAAAGCCGACTCTGATGCAGAATATGATAAAACGATAAAAATAAACCTTTCGGATATTGAACCTATGATTGCCTGCCCTGATTCCCCGGGAAATGTAAAAACCGTAAGAGAAGTTGAGGGATTAAAAGTAGACCAAGTAGCGGTAGGAAGCTGCACAAATTCTTCATACAGAGACCTGATGATTGTTGCACATATTCTTGAGGGTAAAGTAGTGTCTCCAGACGTAGAATTTGGTATTGCACCTGGTTCACGTCAGGTAATAGAAATGACGGATAAAGAAGATGGGCTTGAAACCATGGTAAAAGCAGGGGCAAGAATTTTTGAATCTGCCTGTGGATTCTGCATCGGGAACAGTTTTGCCCCGGGGACAAATGCAGTATCCCTGCGAACGAATAATAGAAATTTTAAGGGAAGATGCGGAACAAAAAGTGCAAAAGTATACCTTGTAAGCCCTGAGACAGCTGCGGCCGCTGTAATTACGGGTAAAATTACCGATCCTCGTAGACTGGAAACTATGGGTATTAAATATGAGGAAATAAAACTGCCTGATAAATTTATTATTGATGACTCTATGTTTATATTCCCTCTTCCTGTAAAAGAAAGGGAAAGCATCGAGATTTTCCGCGGACCCAATATAAAGCCAATTCCAAAGAATGACCCACTTGCAGAAGAAGTTAAGGGAGTAGTAACGATAAAGGTAGGAGACAAAGTTACAACGGACCATATTATGCCGGCAGGACCGTATCTAAAATACCGATCTAACATACCTAAGTATGCAAGTCATGTTTTTGAGCCAATCGATCCGACATTCCCGCAACGCGCTCTAAATAATAAAGAGAAAAATGTTGCAAACATTATTGTAGGCGGGGAAAGCTATGGACAGGGCTCTTCAAGAGAGCATGCTGCTCTTTGCCCCATGTATCTTGGCGTGAAGGTAGTGATTGCAAAAACAATAGAAAGAATACATCAGGCAAATCTTGTGAACTTTGGTATTGTACCACTACTGTTTGAAAATAATGGAGATTACAACTCAATAGAGCAGGGAGATAAAATGGAAATTTCGGATTTAAGAAAAACTATTTTAGAAAACAAACAAGATATAATCGCAAAAAACATTACAAAAAATAAAGAATTTAAACTAAAGTTGTCACTTTCATATAGACAAAGGAAAATTATTCTTGTGGGAGGTTTACTTCCATACACAGCCAGAGGAGGCAAAGCGTAATGAAAATTGCAGTAGAAAATGGGAGAATGATTGTTCCCGACAATCCTACTATTCCTTACATATTAGGGGACGGGATTGGTAGAGATATTACCCCTGTTGCTTTAAAGGTCTTTGATGCCGCAGTAGAAAAAGCATACGGAGGAAAAAGAAAAGTCGAATGGAAAAAAACTTTAGCAGGCGGCGAGGCTATTCAGCAAAAAGGAGAACCACTTCCTAAAGAAACGATTGATACGTTAAGAGAACACATCGTATCCATAAAGGGACCATTGACAACACCGATAGGCGGCGGATACAGGTCGCTAAATGTAGCTTTAAGGCAAAGCCTTGATTTATTTGTTTGCCTTAGACCCGTTGAATATTTAAAGGGCGTTCCGTCACCAATGAAACACCCTGAGCTACTGGACATTATTGTATTCAGAGAAAATACAGAAGATGTATATGCTGGGATTGAGTGGCCATACGATTCCGCAGAGGCTGCGGAATTAAGAAACTTTCTTAAAAATAAACTTAATGTTACTTTAAGAGATGATTCCGGAGTAGGAATAAAACCGATAAGTGTTTTCGGATCAAAACGAATTGGTAAAGCAGCAATTGATTACGCATTAAAGTATGGTTGGAAATCCGTAACAGTCGTGCATAAAGGAAATATTATGAAGTATACCGAAGGTTTGTTTAAGAGTGTAATCTATAGCCTTGCGGAAGATCCGGAATATAAGGATAAGGTAATAACCGAAGAAAAAGTAATGAAAGAATTAAATGGAAAAGTACCTAAGGGAAGGATCCTAATTAAGAATAGAATTGCTGATGCAATATTTCAACAGTTACTGCTCAGGCCAAGTGAATACGATATTATTGTAACTCCCAATCTTAATGGGGACTATCTTTCGGATGCAGCTGCGGCACAGGTTGGCGGGCTTGGCTTGGCACCGGGAGGAAATATCAATTTCAATACACACGTAGCACTGTTTGAAGCAACACATGGTACTGCACCCAAACATGCAGGGAAAAATGAGGTAAATCCTGGCTCAATTATACTTTCAGGTGCGGAGATGTTTCAGTATCTTGGCTGGGATAAAGTAAAACGTATGATTATAGATGCAATCGAGAAAGCTATCGCAGAAAAATATGTAACTTATGATCTTGCACGGCAAATCGAAGGAGCAACTAAAATTTCTACTTCGGAATTCGGTGACAGAATTATTAAAAATTTGGAGGCACAGTAATGGCACAGCGTGGAATTCGTGAATACGATGCAAAAAGACTACTTGCAAAATATATAGAGAAATTCTCAAGCAGTACTTTTCATTATAAAGGTAATGTTGCACTCGTGACGCCCAAAAAATCTATTGAACAATTAGCAGCAGAAAATCGATGGATTAGAGAAGGAAAGCTTACAGTAAAGCCGGATCAGCTTTTCGGCAAGAGAGGAAAACATAACCTTGTACTGTTAAATGCTGATTTTGAACAAGCAAAAAAGTGGATAGAAGAAAGAATGGAAAAAGAAGTTCAAATTGGTAAAACAAAAGGAAAACTTACACATTTTCTTATAGAACCCTTTATCACACATAAAGACGAATATTACATTGCAATAAAAACAGAAGTAAACGAAGATAAAATATATTTTTCGGAAGAGGGAGGAATAGATATTGAGGAAAATTGGGGAAAAGTAAAAACATTTTCTGTACCGATTCAAGGAAATGTAAATAATATAGACTTTTCTTCAATAGATCCTATAATTGCGAATTTTATAAAAGCACTTTACAGATTTTTTGTAGAACTGGATTTTACATATCTGGAAATCAACCCGTTCACCATTGTAGAAAAAGAAATTATCCCTCTGGATCTTGTTGCGCGATTGGATGATACTGCCTTATTCCAGGATAAAAACAAATGGGGAGCTATAGGGTTTCCTACACCTTTTGGAAGGACGTTCACCAAGGAAGAGCAGTTTATCCGCAATCTTGATGAAAAAACGGGTGCATCTCTTAAGCTCACCGTTTTAAATCCTGATGGCAGAGTGTGGCTTATGGTAGCAGGCGGCGGAGCAAGTGTAATATATGCAGATACGGTTGTAGATTTGGGATTTGGAAACGAACTTTCAAATTACGGGGAATATTCGGGAAATCCTTCGGAAGAAGAAACTTATCTTTATGCAAAAACTATTCTGGATTTAATGACAAGAAATAAAGATTCACGCGGTAAAGTTCTTATAATTGGCGGAGGCATTGCAAACTTCACCGATGTTGCAAAAACTTTTAAAGGTATAGTTCGTGCATTGAAAGACTATAAAGAGAAACTTATAGAAAACAATGTGAGAATATATGTGCGCAGAGGTGGCCCAAACTATAAAGAAGGACTAGCAATAATGAGGGGACTTGGTCAAGATCTTGGTGTTCCTATAGAAGTGTATGGGCCGGAGCTTCCAATGACACGCGTCGTAACACTTGCACTCAATAGAGGTGGTAGATAATGAAAATAATTAGTGAAAAAACGCAGGCAATCATATACGGTAGACAATTAAAAGCAGTTCAAAGAATGCTAGACTTTGATTATGTATCAAAAAGAGTAACTCCTTCGGTTGCAGCAATCGTAGATCCGACGCACGAAGGATTTGAAACTGCATTCTTCGGAAGTGAAGAAGTTTTAATTCCGGTTTATAGAACAATAGGAGAATCAACACAAAAACATCCGGATGCAAATGTAATGGTTAATTTTGCATCTTACAGGTCTGCATTTGAAACGACCAAAGAAGCAATTTACTCAGGTGCATTTAAGATTATAGCGGTAATCGCCGAAGGAATTCCGGAACGAAAAGAAAGAATACTCGGTGCCCTGGCAAAGAAGAAAGGAAAGGTAGTAATTGGGCCTGCAACGGTGGGGGGCATCGCTGCAGGCAGATTTAGAATTGGCAATGCGGGTGGTAGTATAGAAAGCATTATTGCATCAAAATTATACCGACCGGGTTCCGTAGGGCTTGTTACAAAATCAGGTGGGATGTTGAACGAGATGTTCAATTTAATTGCACGCAATGCAAATGGAATAAATATAGGTATTGCTATCGGTGGTGACAGATTTCCCGGCTCATCCCTTGTGGACCACCTCATGGGATTTGAGAGCGATCCTGAAGTAAAATTCCATGTAGTCCTCGGTGAGGTAGGCGGATTAGAAGAATATAAAATTGTAGATGCCTTGAAAAGAGGAAAAATTCTAAAGCCAATTGTTGCATGGGTTACGGGTACCTGTGCAAAAGTATTCCCGACGGAGGTACAGTTCGGTCATGCCGGAGCACGTGCAGGCGGTGCAAAAGAAACAGCAGATGCAAAAAATATTGCACTACGTGAAGCAGGTGCAATCGTTCCGGAATCTTTTGATGGACTTCCTGAAAAAATAAACGAAGTATATGAAAAATTGAAATCTGAAAGTAAAATATCTGAAATAAAAGAATTTACTCCGCCTGAAGTACCCATTGATTTTGATAAAGCTGTAAAGGAAAGACTTGTCAGAAGACATAGGCAATTTATAACGACAATTTCGGATGATAGAGGTGAAGAAGTAAAATATGCTGGCATTCCACTTTCAGAAGTAATAGAATCTCAAAAAGGCATTGGATATACAATTGGTTTGCTTTGGACAAAAAAAGCCCTTCCTGAATATGCAACCAAATTTATAGAGCTTATTTTACAAATTGTTGCGGATCATGGTCCATGTGTATCTGGTGCACATAATGCAATCGTTACTGCACGTGCAGGGAGAGATCTTGTTTCGGCAGTTGCATCAGGCATTCTCACAATTGGCCCCCGCTTCGGCGGTGCGATAGATGGAGCTGCCCATTACTTCAAACAAGCAAAAGACAATGAACTTTTACCAACAGAATTTGTTGATGAAATGAAAAAGAAAGGAATCCCGATCCCGGGGATCGGACACAGAGTAAAAAGTATCAGAAATCCGGATAAACGCGTAGAACTGCTAAAGAAATATGCAAAAGAAAATTTTCCAAAAACCGACTATCTGGATTACGCAATTGAAACAGAAAAAATTACGACTTCAAAGAAAGAAAACCTTATACTGAACGTAGATGGTTGCACTGGCGTTTTATTTGTGGATTTGCTTAAGTCAATAGGATTTACAGATAAAGAAATTGATGAACGCATAGAAGCAGGGTTCCTCAATGCATTTTTTGTGTTAGGAAGAACTATTGGAATTATAGGACATATACTAGACCAGAAATTACTAAAAACAAAATTGTATAGAACCCCTTACGATAACGTTTTATACAAATTACCTAAAAAAGCAGATTTATAGCAGTTTTTCTTGTTTCACTCCTCTAAATCCCGTAGCAAAATCACCACTGCGGGATTTTTATTCTATTTCCATGCTCGAATAAAATGTACATGCAATAAGAAAGATTTACGCTAAATGATTTTCTACTGCAGGCAATATACTAAAAATCGGCAAAAATGTTACCGGCAATATCAGGAACAAATATCAAAAATTTTAATAGTTTTCATTTATCCCGATTAAAAAATTCCGCAAGTGCTTCCTTTTGAGAATGTTTTGTAGTTTCAAAAACGTTTATACCATAATGATTTTCCAATTTATCTTTAAGTTCAGTTGTAATATCGCCACAGATAAGTCTCTTAATATCAGCAAGTAAATTTACAAGTTTTATAATATTATTTTCATTTCCATCTTTTAATAGGGCGTTTTCTCGAGCGGATATAAAGTTTCCATATTTTGTATAAACCATGAAGAATTCTGCTTTATTGCACTCTTTAATCCAAATATTTCCGGTTTTATCGGTCGCTATCGCAATATGTTCGCCTTCTTCTTCTTCGTTTTCGATTTCCTCCAGATAGCCGTTAAGCTGATCTTTATAAATAAAATTTTCAACTCTTAAAATAACCTTTTTTACTCCCGGTACTTCTTTTGCCGCACCACGAATCATAAGTGCGAGCTGCACACCAATGGGACAGTCGGGGACTGTTGGCATAAATTTAAATTTCACTACCCCATTTTCCTCGTTTATATCAAAATCATAGACAAGTTTCAAAGAAACAACGTCTGTTTTTACCTCAGGATCCTCAACCCTTTTTAATGCATCCATTACTTTATCTTTTAAGTTCATTAAATGCCTCCTTTGCATTTTCCATTCTTTTAATTATAATTATACATATGAAGAAAATAGTAACAATAGCAATTACCTTATTCTTGATTTTTTCATTTAACCTTGTTTTTCCAAGCTACAATAAATATTCCGATAAGCAAATCGCTCTGGCGAAAACGAGGTTTTATTCTTCATTACCTTGCGACTTAAGAACTTATAATCAATTTGGTGATGTTCAAAATATCTCTTATATTTCTCAGAAAATCAACGGAAATTTTAAAAGTCCTTTCAAGTACAACCATACCCTTTTTGACAAATCTTCAGAAGCCGTTATCGAAGGGGCACTTCAGAAAAATGATTTTAGAATAAACCCCTTATTAAAGGTTAGAACTGCGGCTGCTCATTACGGCGAAGATATAGGACTATTGAAAAATCTTTCGGGTTATGCCGATCTGCTTATTGTACAAACAAGATTTTTGAATAAAAATGTTGTAAATAAAATTGCAAATAAAGAACTTGTCGCAGGTTATGTATCCGTTCTTGAATTTGACGGAACTAAGTCTGATTTCGAGAAATATCATTTGCAAAATGCGTTAATAGGAAAAATAATAACTGGAACTCAAAGATAATGAATATCAACGATAAAAATTACCAATTGTATGTAATGAAACAAATTTCCGGTGTTTTTGAGAGTGGTACACAAGGGGTATTTTTAGACACAATAGACGATATTGATAGTTACCCGCAATTAAGGAACGGTACAATAAATTTTATTAAGCTATTGCATAAAAAATTTCCTGGCAAGTTTTTTATAATGAATAGGGGTTTTATGGTGCTTGATGAAGTAATGGGAAGTATTCAAGGCATGCTTTTTGAAGACTTTGGTACATATTACAATTTCAGCAGAAAACGCTATATGGTTTTCAATAGGAAAAATACTGATTGGATAATCGGTATCGCAAACAAGCTTAAAAAATATCAGGACGAAGGGGAATTAAGAATAATTGCCTCGGGTTATGCATATTCTCCTTTTTCTCCACTTACGTTGTACGGCAAATTATTCGCAAAGAAATATGGATTTGCATTTTACTGTCCAAATCTTGATATTACAGAAGTATGGTTTGATTTTTTATATCCGATACCCCGAATGTTTCACACTTTGGCAGAATGAAATACAAAACAATCAGAAAGCTTTCAAGAGTTGAGCAGACTATTAAAAAATCAAAATTCATAGGCACGGTAAAGCCTGTAACAAGTGTTAAAGAAGCGGAAGATTTTGTCCGGAACATTACAGATGAATTCAGAAAAGCAACTCACAATGTTTTCGCATACAGAGTTGGCATAAACGAAAACGAAAGATTTCTTTACAGCGATAATAAAGAACCCTCAGGTAGTGCGGGCCTCCCTACGTTTAATGCAATAAAGGGAGCGGACATAACAGATTGTTCGGTAGTCATAACACGGTTCTTCGGTGGTATAAAATTGGGTATAGGAGGGCTGATACGTGCATATCACTCAACTGCAAAAGCAGCAATAGAACAGGGGAGCATCATTGAAATAAGCGTAAGGAAAAGTATAAAACTTTGCTTTCCGTACAGCGAAATAAGACTTGTTATGTATTTAGTCCACCGGTTTAACGGAGAGGTCACAAACAAGAATTACGGAGAAAACATTCAGCTTACCGTACTTATCGAAGAGGATGTAATAGAGCAGTTTGTAAATGTGACAAAGAGCAAAACCCAAAAAATTACTTTTTGTTAAATACGGGACAGATATCTTTAAATTCACAGGTAGAACAGCGTCTGTTAGTTTTAGGGTAAAACTCTTCCTTTAGTATAAGATTACCTGTATTAATAACTTTTTCTTCACTTCTTTTTAAAAAATCTTCCGAAAGATTGAATTTTATCTGCTTGTTATATCTGACAAAAAAAAGAGAGACCGATTTTATTTGTTTAATCCCTAATGCCTTTTTTGCGGCCATATAGTAAATAGCAGGTTGAAGAAGGTCTATCTCCTTAAATAAATGAGGCAATACGCGATTTGTTTTATAGTCAATGATTTTAAATCCGTCGGCAGATTCGTCTATTCTATCAATCCTTCCGATAACTTTAAATTTATCCAGCTTAAAAGAAAAACTTTTTTCAACAAGGTATGCAGGTGTAAATCCGAAAATATTTTCTTTATATAACCTTTCCAAAATTTTCCCGGCATCATACTTTGCTTTTTCTTCTTCTTTTTCATTCTTATATCCTGAAGATATCCAATTTTCTTTAAGAAGCTCATTAAGATATGAAGAAGGAGGCTTGTTCATTTTAATAAAATTCTTTTCGGGGTGATAAAAAATTTCCAAAACTTTATGAATAGAGTTTCCGAAGCTAAAATAACTCCTCTGAGCAGTAGGCATTTTATCTATATAGATAAATTTGTACCGCAGCGGACATGCATCATAGATGGAAATTCTGGAAAAACTCAGATGGAATTCTTTATTCTGTTCCATAGTTCCGTAACCTGTTTGGTAACCTCGTTTAGATCTCCGCTATTATCTATAACGAAATCAGCACGATTAATTTTATCTTCTATTTTCATCTGGGCATTTATTCGCATCCGCGCATCTTCTTCTGAAATATTTTCACGCTTTATAAGCCTGTCAATTTGTAGATTTTCCGGAGTATAAACGACCCATACTTCATCTGCGAATTTGTTCCACCCTGCCTCAAAAAGGATTGCAGCATCTACAACCACGACTTTTGTCCCATTTTCTTTTTCCTTATCTAAAACTTGATTTAGGCATTTACTCATGATGGGAATCATAATTACATTAAGCTTTTGAAGCGCACTTTTATCGGAAAAAACATAACGTCCTAATGCCTTTCTATCTATTTTGCCTTTTTTATAAAATTTACTTCCAAGAGCTAAAATAATTTTATTAACCGCGTCGTTTATATTCTGTTCTTGAATTTCTTTTCCTATGCTATCCATATCTATAATTTTAGCGCCAAAAGAGCTTAAAATTTTTGATACTTCGCTTTTTCCGGACGCAATATTACCAGTGAGTCCGATTACAATCATGCTTTTGCTTCCTTCAAATTTATGCCGCAAGCAACATTCACTTTTAGTGGTACATCAAGCTTATACGCATTTTCCATTTTTTCTTTAACAATGTTTACAGCTTCTTCTTGGTTCTTTTTTTCAGATTCAATTACAAGCTCATCATGAATCTGAAGTAACATATGTATATTAGTATTTTTGATTTTTTTAAATAACTTTACCATTGCAATTTTTATAATATCGGCAGCACTTCCCTGAATAGGGGTGTTTATTGCAACTCTTCGTGCATTCTCCCTAAGCCTCTGGTTTGGACTGTCAAAATCTGTTATTCCTCTCCTTCTTCCGAGTATTGTTCGTGTTTCTCCTTCCTTTTTTGCTTTTTCCACAAGGCTTTCTATATAATCCCTCACGGTAGGAAAGCGTGCAAAATATGCATTTATGTATTCCTTTGCTTCTTCAGAAGAACAATTGAGCTGCTTTGCCGCACCATAGGCAGACATTCCGTATATAATGCCAAAATTTAGGATTTTTGCTTTTCTCCTCATTTCTTTGGTTACATCTTCTTCCGGTATGTTAAACACAAACGAGGCAGTGCGTGTATGCACGTCAATGCCGTTTAAAAATGCGTCCGTAAGGTTTTTGTCTTTGGAAAGGTGCGCAAGAACTCTAAGCTCAATTTGAGAGTAATCTGAACTTATTAAAACATGGTTCTCATCACTGCTTACAAAACCCGCACGAATCTTCTCGCCCCACTCACTTCTTGCAGGAATATTTTGTAAATTGGGGTTTGAGCTTCTCAATCTTCCTGTAATCGTGCCAAGCTGGTGAAACGTCGTATGTAATCTTGAATTGTCTTTTGAAGCAAGCTTCGGTAAAGCCTCTATATAAGAGGATTTCAACTTGGATAAATGCCTGTACTCAAGTACAAGAGGAATAATAGGGTGTTGATTAGTTAGTTCGGTAAGCACGCTACTGCTTGTAGAGTATCCAGTTTTTCCACGCTTTAATGGTGTTATGCCAAGTCCTTCAAAAAGGATATCAGCAAGCTGACGTGAGGAAAGAATATTGAAGGATATACCTGCCAGATCAAAAATTTTAGTTTCCAATTTTTCCAAATCTTTTTCAATATCTTTCCCTAAACTCTTAAAGTAAGCAGTATTAATTTTTATTCCTGTATGCTCCATGTCCGCAAGTACTTCCGAAAGTGGTTTTTCTATATCTTCATAAAGCTTTTCAAGATTTTTTTCTACGAGTAGTTGCTGCTCTATATAAGAAATTTCCAACACACATTGTGCTTTTTCCTTTAAACTATTGGTTCTACAATTTGCTCCAAACTCATCGGCAAGAGTTTCTATTTTAAAATTTTTCATATCCGGGTTTATCAGATAACCGGCAAGTGAAATATCAAGATCGATATTGTTCAGCTCCATTCCGTATATCTCAGAGAGTTTATAAAGCTCTTTTAAGTTGGCTGTTTCCTTTATGCGTTTATTTCCTTTCAAAACATTCTTTAACGTCTTCAACGCACTTGTATCAGTAAAAAGCTCTTTACCAATCGAATATTCTTCGGTTTTATTTTTATCGGCAATAGCAAACTCCGTGACAGAATCATCTTTACTTTCAACGATTACGGCAATACGATCGTCTTTGTTTACATCGACTGAATTTGCATTGAGTCCGAGTTCTCGTATTAATGCCTTAAATTCAAAGCGGCTAAGTATTTCAGCTGCTTTCTCTTTGTCGATTTCGTTCAACTTAAGGTCTTCCATGCTTATGCTCAACGGAACATCAAAAATCAGCTTGCATAATCGTTTATTTTGAATAATTTTTTCCTTATTATCCTGAATTTTTTTACTTTTTTCATTTTCAATTATTTCTTCAACGGTTGCATAAGTGGAAAGTAGCTTTGCAGCAGTTTTGGGCCCTATTCCGGGTACCCCTTTTATATTATCCGAGGGATCACCGCGTAATGCCTTATAATCCGGAATCTGCTCGGGATAAATACCGAGATCTTTCTTCAATTTTTCTCTAGTAAATTCCTCAAGTTTTGTTACACCTTTTCGTGTAACTTTAATGCGAATTTTATCAGTAATAAGCTGTGTAAGGTCCATATCCCCCGTAATCACGACAGATTCAATTCCATTTGCTTCTGCCATTTGCGCAATCTTTGCAATAACATCATCTGCTTCGTATCCGTCTAATTCAAACACAGGAATTTGAAAAGCCTTTAATACTTCATGAATGGTTCTGAATTGCTCGGAGAGCTCATCCGGCATTTTTGGCCTCTGAGCCTTGTATTCCTTATATTCAATACGTCTTAGAGTAGGAGCTCTTCTATCAAAAGCAATAGCGATATAATCAGGCTTCTCGTTTCTAAGCGTATGCAAAAACATTCTCAAAAAACCATACAAAGCTCCCGTTGGTTCCCCATTCTTAGTAACAAAATGAGGCAAAGCAAAAAATGCCCTGTAAAGGATACTGCTTCCGTCTATTAAAACAAGTTTTTCCATATTCATCTCCTTATAAATAATACTAATAAGAGTATAGTTTACCAAACGATAAATTTTTAATAAGTACCGATTGCGAAGGAACGTAAATAAAGTCAGCATAGGGAATATTTTCTAAGGGATAAAAATCCTTTCCTATAAATAAATAGTTTTTTCCATTTCTATAGAGAAAGATTGCATTTTTATTTTTTCCTTTAACAAACCTAAAATGCATGTTGTCAAAATTTATTCTGGCATTCAAGCTTACAACCTTCATATCAACCTTGCTACTATTTAATTTTACAAAAGCACTTTCAAGATCAGAATCTACTTTTGGAATAATAATATGAGTTACCGGCATCTTTTCGATGAGTTTTACGCTGTCGGACTCCCTTTCAATGAACGGACTATCAAAAATCATGAGGTTAATTTTATTTACACCGTTTTTTTTCAAAGCATTTACGATTTTATATGAATCGTATTCTTCATTTTGCAGTACCGTGGGGGAGGTAATATATATGGTTTTATGGTTCGAAACGACTATGAATCCATCCTCACCTTTCAACGCCAATGGGTAAACATAGAAAGAAGGTTTCAAAATAAAGGGGAGTATAAAAATAATTAAAAGACCGGTAAGTGCAAAATATTTCAAGCGTTTATCTTTATAGAAAGCAAGTATTGTTAGGACAAGAAGGACAAAATACCCAAGAAGGAAATAAATATTAAAACTCACATTTAAATTAGCGTACGGAATCCGTGCAAAAATCTCTACGCTTTTATTCAGCATATAAAATGCAACATTCGTAATAGGGGCAAAAACTTTGGCAGCGCCAAGACTAATAGCTGATAGCAACAGCTGAATTATACCTATCGGCATAAGAACATACATAAATGGTATTACAATAATATTAGCAATAAACGAAACTATGGAAAAAGTGTGAAAATAAAACGCAATTATAGGAAATAATACAATCTGTACGGAGAATACTGCGGAAAACATTCTATACAACCAGTTTCGGGGAAGTTTTTCATAGATAATGGGAGACACAATAATCAGGGCAAATATTGCGGAAAATGAAAGTTGGAAGCTTACGGAAAACAAGGCAAGAGGATTAAGTAGCAATATAAGAAGTGCAGTAAAAGAAAGCGTGTTTATTGGAATTTGTTCTTTTCCGGTCAGTTTAGCAAGAACCGAAACTCCATACATAATAAATGCCCGCAACGCAGAAACGCGAAAGCCCACTAAAAATACAAACAGAAGAACTAAGATAAGCGAAGCAGTACTTGCCCCCTCTCCAAAAGGTGAGAATAAATTCCTACTGCTTTCGCCTAAAATTCCTATGTGCAAGCCCGATACGGCAAAAATATGTGCAGTGCCCGTATTTATAAATGGAGCTTTTTCATCGTAGCTCAAAGCTGTAATTCCGCATATAGAAGAAAGAAAAAGCATTGCTTCGCTGCTTTTCATAGACAGGTACGTGTTTTCTTTGATTTTTTTACGTATTTCAGCAAGTTTTCTAAAAATATAGTAGCTGCGCGTTACCTTTGCATCGTCCGCATAAATTATATACTCATTTCTGTTCAGTTTTTCGAAAATACCATTTACTTTATACTCTTTGATAATTCCGTTTATTTTTACTTTAGAGTATGGTGCAGGGGGCTCAGATAGTAAATAGACTTTCCCTATACCGGAAAATCTTTTGCCGTCTATCAGAATATCAGAAACATTAAAACTGTTAGGTTGTGCGGTTTGTCTGGAAAAATCCATTGTATTTGCAGAGAAAGCAACCCTTTTATTCAGATAATTATCAGTGATATCGGGGTATCTTAGCGGTGCGATTTTAATGAGTGTAACAGCAAGAGAAACGACAAATACAAAAACTATAAAAACTTTAAGAAATATTTTTTTCTGAAAACTTATAGTAAGAAAAGCAGAAAACAAAAAGATGAAAAACAGAACAATATTATGGTAAAAAATAGCTACTGCAGAGAATATACCGAATAATGCACCAACCAGGGAAAAAACGCCAGGCATCATCCTATCGTAATAAGGCTCTTTATCTTCTCAAATGTTTTATCTCCTATACCGGAGACTCTTGTGATATCATGGGTTGTTGTAAACTGTCCATGAGATTTTCTATAATTAATAATTGCATTTGCCTTTACTTCACCGATACCGGGTAATTCCTCAAGAGTATTAGCATTGGCTATATTAATGTTAATCTTGCCGTCGCTCTGTTTGCCGTTCGTTGTATTATTCGAAGAGGAAACAGTATCTCCCTTTTTAGGAATAATAATCTCTTCTCCATCCGTAATTTTCTTAGCAAGATTTATAGCAACAAGATTAGCATCATCATCTGCGCCACCAGCCTTCAAAATCGCATCTTTAACGATACTGTCTGTTGGCAATTCATAAACATCGGGATTTTTTACTGCCCCTGTAACATAAACAGTAAAGTACTGTATTTCGTTGGCTTTAGATTTCGAAATATTATTCTGCACGTTGAAATCCTGGTTCTGCTTGTCCTTTTGAGCGATACTGTTCTTAAAATTAGCATTTCTCACACCAAAAAGGTTACCTATGCCAAACGCAATTAACCCCACCAATATAAGTGCAATAATCCACTGCTTTACACTAATATTTTCCATCAGTTAATATACCTTCCCGCATTTATATTTACCGTTTCACCGGATATATAGTCATTTTCTATGAGAGAAACTACAAGATGAGCAATTTCTTCCGGCCTTGCGAATCTTCCGTTTGGTGAAAGAGCCTCTAATTTCTTCCTTTGAATGGAGGTAAGATTTCTGAATAAGTCCGTATCCACAGGTCCGGGAGCAATAGCATTTACACATATGCCCTTGGGAGTAAATTCGGAAGCAAGTGCTGCAGTCATACCTATAATACCTGCTTTGGAGGCTGCATAGGGTATACCTACGGTACCGCCATTTCTTCCCGCAATGGAGGAAACATTAACAATTTTTCCCGGTGTATTTCTCAAAAGAAACGGAATGGAAAACCTGCACATATTAAATGCTCCTTTCAAATTCACATCAATTGTTTTGTCCCATGTTGTTTCTTTCATTTTAAGGAATGGTTCTTTAACAAGGATTCCGGCATTATTTACAAGAATATGAATTTTTTTAAAATCTTTTACGATTTTATTAATTGTACTCCTTACCTCAGTAAACTTGGATATGTTACATTGATAAATTTCTGCTTTTACATTATTGCTTGCCGATAGAGTCCTAACATCTTCCGCTTCTTCTCTGTGGCTATTATAAATAATTGCGACATTTGCACCTTTTTTTGCAAGCAACAGCACTACTGCCCTTCCGATTCCACGAGAACCTCCCGTAACAACAGCAGTTTTTTCTTTAATATCCATCGTTACACCTCCTTTGTTAATTTTTCCTACAACAAATTATATATATAATAAAATTGAAGTCAAATAGAATGGAGGATAATTAATGAAAATTCTTGTTATTTCTGATGTACATGGAAATTTGGAAGCACTAAACACTGTTCTAAAAGTACCTCACGATACAGTAATATTTGCGGGAGATATTGTAGACTATGGTCCAAGGCCGGCAGAATGTATTGATAGAATAAAAGAAACTGCCTTTATAATGGTCAGAGGTAATCATGATAATGCAGTTGCATTTAATACGGACTGCGGATGTTCTGCCGCGATGCATGATTTATCGGTTACAAGCAGAGAATACACAAATAGGGTTATAAGAAAAGATCAAGTGGAGTTCCTGCAGAAACTTCCACTAAAAGAATCCTTCCGGATAGACGGAAAAAAAATATTCCTCGTTCATGCTTCAAACAGCAACCCTTTGTTCCAATACCTTAAGCCCGGAGAAACATCGGAGAATAAATTTAAAAAAGAATTCGGAAGCATTGATGCAGATTTTATCATTTACGGACATACCCATCTTCCCTTAATTCTTAAAAATGTTGCGAAAGGCATTATTCTAAACCCCGGAAGTGTAGGGCAACCCAGAGATGGAGACCCACGGGCAAGCTTTGCAATAATTAATACAAAGTCGAATACGGTAAAAATAAAACGTTTAGATTACAATATCAAAAAGGTAGAAAAGCAAATCGCCGATGTAAACTTGCCAAAACCATTGATTACTATTCTTGAGAATGCTACGCACTAATTTGATTACTTGAAAAAGACAGCTAAAGTAGTATTATATAAATAATGAAAGAAATTAATGAACAAGTAGAGTTTAAAAATGCAAAGCACATTCCGTTTGTTTTGGGAGTAATGGATAGGAATGTAAGAATTATAGAAAAAGAGCTTGGTGTAGATATAATTCTAAGAAACGAAAAACTTTTTATACATGGCAGCGAAAACAAAGTTAAAAAAGCAACGGAAGTGATTCGGGACATAGAACAATTTGCAAACAAGCAGTATAATTTTTCAATGTCAGATCTTATCTATTCTGTAAAAAATAATAAGAAAGATTTTTTAAAAGATCTTCCCGATACGGTAATCTTAAGTGACACAAAAGGTAAGAAAATTGCACCAAAAACATTTGGTCAACGTAAATATGTTAATGCCGTTCTAAAAAACAGTATTACTTTTGCCATTGGTCCGGCCGGTACAGGAAAAACATATTTATCCGTTGCAATTGCAGTGAGATATCTGATGAATGAACAGGTAAGCAGAATTATCCTTACAAGACCTGTAATTGAAGCCGGAGAAAAATTAGGATTTCTTCCGGGTGATATTCAGCAAAAAGTAGACCCATACTTCAGGCCGATTTATGATGCACTTTACAGTTTCCTCGGGCAGGAGAAAACTTTCAACTTACTTACAAACAAAACAATTGAAATTGCACCACTTGCATATATGCGAGGGCGTACATTAAGCGATGCTTTTATTATATTGGATGAAGCACAGAATACAACATTTTTACAAATGAAAATGTTTCTTACAAGACTTGGGGAAGGGTCAAAAATGGCGATAACCGGTGATATAACCCAAAGCGATCTTTTGCTTTCAAGAGGGGAAGATGGTCTTCAAGCGGCAGCAAGAATATTAAACAATATTAAAGACATTGCATTTATACATTTTACAATGGAGGATGTTGTAAGGCACAGACTCGTGCAAAAAATAATAAGTGCATACGAAGAAAACGAAAATGGTAAGAAGAAAAGATAGATTATCAGGTATTAGCTTGAATGCATTTTCCAAAAGACACATTGTAATGTACCTTAAACAAAATATTGTATCAATAATGATTATGTTTGTGCTTGCGGCAATTTTGTTCAGTGCTATTTTTTATTCCTACTTCCCTAACAATTTAAAACTTAAAGTAGGAAGCATAAGTCCTCAAGATATCGCTGCCCCACGCACATTTACATACATCGATTCCGTAAAAACCGCAGAACTTAAGGAGAAAGTGGCAGATTCGGTATCTCCCGTATACAAACTGGATATGACAAAGGAAAAAACAGTGCTGAAAAGCGCTGATAATATTTTCGATAGTATAGAATCCGTACTTGATTCAACCGAAGGAGAACTAGATAAACACAATGCATTGTCAGAAATATTTCCCAATAACACTACTTTTCCCGATATACTTCTGAAGGAATCCTCTTCCAATATAGAAAACATGAGAAAATCTCTGAAGTCCATATTATACAATATTATGGTAATGGGAGTGAAAAGTAATAGCATCGATCAGGCAGTTCGAGTTGGCACTGATGAAATTGATAAATCAAATTTCAGTAAAGAAGATAAACAAATGCTTACATACATTCTACGTAAAACGATACAGCCAAACCTTATATACGACAAAGAAGCAACCGAAACAGCCATACAGAAAGCCGTAAGCTCCATCCCTCCGGTAAAAGTAACGGTAAATAAAGGTGACATCATCATCAAAAAAGGAGAAAAAATCACAGAAAATCAGTATACAATACTTAGTGCAGTAGGACTTGTACACACGAAAAATGATTGGAAAGTAGTACTCAGTATAATTATATTCATAATCGTTTTTATGGCAGAATCATATTTTGCAATGCTTCACTCGGAAAAAATGAGAAGAGGAAAAGCAGTTAAAAAAACAGCTGAGTTCGCAATTATTATTATTATATCGTATGTTGCATTTCTACTTCTTGAACCCATATCCCCGTATCTCATACCAATTCCTCTCCTTGCATTAATAATGTTTGCTTTCTTCGATACGACAAGCGCAGTCCTGGTTTCTATCGGGTTTACGTTATTATTGACGCTGCCCATGGAAATAAAATCATCTGTCCTTTTCGCAATTCTCATTTCTACCGCAGCATCTCTGTTTGTGTTAAGACGCTTTTCGAGAATGTTCACCTTAATATACGCGGGCATCATTGGCGGAGTTACATTCTCACTGCTGTCTTTATTCTTGGGGATTATGAACAAACTTCCTTTGAAACAGATAGAAGCAAATACAATATATGCATTTGTAAACTTATTCGGTACCGCAATACTTGCATTAGGTATAATTTTTATAATGGATCACATATTTAATGAAACAACAGTAATTCGGTTGTTGGAACTCAGCGATACGAATACTCCGCTGCTCAGGCAACTTCTTTTGAAAGCTCCCGGAACGTATCAGCATAGTATGAACGTTGCAAGCATAGCTTCCTCGGCAGCTGCCGAAATCGGGGCAAACTCCTTATTAATTCGTGCAGGAGCATATTATCATGACATCGGTAAAATGTTGCACCCATACTATTTCACGGAAAATCAGATAGGCATACCTAATATACATAACGAAATTACTCCCAATCTCAGTAAAACCGTTATTATAAACCATGTTAAAGACGGTATACAGCTTGCAAAAGGATACAGGTTACCGAATGAAATAATAGACTTTATACGTACACATCATGGAACGACAGTAGTAGCATATTTTTATCACAAAGAAAGAGAAAAAAACCCCGAGGCACGCAAAGACGATTTTCGTTACCCCGGGCCAAAACCACATACAAAGGAGGAGGCAATTCTCATGTTAGCAGATGCCACCGAAGCGGCAACACATAGTCTTCCGAATCTGGACAAAACAAAAATAATAGAGACAATAGAGAATATTATTAGAGAAAAAGTGGAAGACGAACAATTGGATCAGTCGGAGCTTACACTTGGAGAATTAAACATAGTAAAGGAATCTTTCGTTACATCCTTACTAAATTTCTATCATAAAAGAGAAGCATACCCAACAGAAGAAAATGTTAAAAATTGAATTTTCAAACAAAACAAGAAAATATAAAATTAACAATAAACTTTTTACGAAAATGGTAAAAGAAATAGCTCATTTATCAGGGTTAGATGACGGAATAGTAAGTATTTCGTTTGTAGGAGAAACACGTATAAGAAATATCAATAAAAAATTCAGGAATATAGACAGGCCGACAAATGTAATTTCTTTTCCATTTATGGATACTATGGGTAAAATAAAAATCATAGGAGACATAATAATTTGTCCTACTGTTGCTAAAAAACAGGCAGACAAACAGAAAAACAACTTTGCAGACTATATAGCATTCCTTATAATACATGGGTTTTTACATCTTTTGGGGTATGATCACATCGAGGAAAGGGATAGAATAAAAATGGAAAAGAAGGAAGAGGAAATTTTTCAGAAAATTCATATAAATAAATTTGTGAAAGGGGTTGGTAAATAGATGGACCCAACTGGTTGGGCATACATTATTGTAGGTTTTATATTACTTGTTGCATTTTCCGCATTTTTCTCGGGAATGGAAGCGGCGCTCCTCTCGGTATCAAGGATAAAACTTGAATCTATGGCATCAAAAGGCTCAAAAACCGCAAAAAAGATCCTGGATCTTAAACAGAATCCTGAGAGGTTTATAAGCCCTATCGTATTGGGAAATAATTTTGTAAATATACTGGCATCAGTGCTTGCAACATACTTCAGTACTATGTTTGCTAAAACACACGACCTTCCTCTATCTTCTTCCATACTTATCACCACGTTAACACTAACCATAATAGTTGTAATTTTCGGTGAGATGATACCAAAAAGCGTAGCTGCATACAACCCTGAGAAATTTTCCACGTCGTCCTTCTATATATTTTCTTTTTTCTGGGTAATACTTTTTCCTTTTGCCTGGCTTTTATCAGAAGTATCCAGGGGATTCCTCACACTGCTGGGAATTAAAAAAGACGTAAAAACCGTATTTCGAACTCCGGAAGAGTTAATAATGATGCTACACCTCGGAAAAGAAGAAGGAATTATTGAAAAGTCAGAAGAAAAAATGATATTCAGTATATTCGAATTCGGAGATACGTTAGTAAGAGAAGTAATGACTCCAAGAGTAGATATGGTAACAATACCAATAACTACGAACCTGAACCAAATTCTAAATATTATTGTCCAAAACAACCACTCAAGGATACCGGTATATAAAGGAAAAGTAGATAACATAGTGGGTATTCTATATATAAAAGATTTATTTAAACTGTTTCTGTCGGGAATAGATGAAAACAAGATAAAACTTAAGGACATATTGCGTCCCGCATATTTCGTGCCGGAAACAAAAAGAGTGGACGAACTATTCAGAGAGATGCAAAAGAAGAAAATACAGATTTCCATATCTTTTGACGAGTATGGAGGGGTATCCGGGCTTGTTACAATGGAAGATTTATTGGAAGAGATCGTAGGTGAAATTCAAGACGAATATGAAGTAGAGGAGAAAAGTTTTCAGAAAATCGGAGATAATGTATATCTCGTATCCGGGATGATGAGTATAGACGATTTTAACGAACAATTTGAAGCTGACCTCCCTGACGAAGAAGCAGACACAATCGGAGGAATAATCTTAGAAAAGTTAGGTAAGTTACCCCGTCCCGGAGAAGAAGTAGAAGCAAGCAATTTTAAATTTATAGTTAACAAAATTCGAGGTAGAAGAATTGTACAGATAAAGGTGATATTAAAAGACAAGGAGGCCAAATGAAAAAAGAAGAATTAATAAATTTAGCTAAAAAGGCAAGAGAAAATGCATATGCCCCGTATTCCAAATTTAAAGTAGGTGCCGCCCTACTTACGAAAAGTGGGAAAGCATTTACAGGGTGTAATGTAGAAAACTCAAGTTTCGGGGCAAGCATGTGTGCAGAAAGAGTAGCTGTATTTAAAGCAGTAAGTACCGGAGAAAGAGAGTTCACTGAAATCGCAGTAGTAACCGATACGAAAGACCCTGCAATGCCTTGTGGAATGTGCAGACAAGTGTTATCGGAATTTGCACCGAATATTAAAATATATGCGGCAAATTTAAACGGCAAAATAAAAGAAATTACATTGGAAAAACTATTACCATATGCATTTACAAAAGAAAATTTAGGAGGAAAATAAAATGAGGCAAATTATACTTGCAGGCAATTGGAAAATGCACAAATTGATAGGCGAGGGAAAAGAACTGGTAAGTTGCCTTGAAGAGAAATTTCAAGGTTCAAAACTCAGGGTAATTGTTTTCCCGCCTTTCACTGCCTTGAGTGAAATTTCAAAAACTGCTGAAAAAATAAAAGTAGGCGCGCAAAACATGCATTTTGAGGAACAAGGTGCATTTACGGGAGAAATATCTCCCCTTATGCTAAAAGATGCGGGAGGAGAATACGTTATACTGGGTCATTCGGAAAGAAGAAATATATTCAAAGAAACAGATGAACTGATAAATAAAAAAGTGCACTCTGCATTAAAGCATAATATAAAAGTGGTATTATGCGTGGGAGAAAAATTAGAAGAAAGGCAAAACGAAAAAACGAATGAAGTTATTGAAAATGAATTATCCAAAAACCTTGCAGGACTTAAAAAAGAAGATATGGAAAATATTATCATTGCATATGAGCCTATATGGGCAATTGGCACAGGAGTCTCTGCTAAGCCTGAAGAAGTAGATGAAGTACATAAATTTATTAGAAACTCATTGGATAAAATGTTTGGAAAAAATACGGGAGGAGATGTAACAATTCTCTACGGAGGAAGCGTAAAGCCTGCCAATGTCGAATCTCTTGCAAAAATGCAAAATATAGATGGCGGACTCATTGGAGGTGCAAGCTTAAAATGTGATAGTTTTTATGAAACAGGCGTTATTTTGTCTAAGATAAAAGGTTTGTGATTTTCCTAAACTTTGTGTTATAATAAAAGAAAACTTTGGAGGTGAGTAACTATGGCAGGATTTTGGGATAAAGTAAAGAAGGGAGCACAAGATGCGGGTGAAAAAGCAGCGCAACTTGCAAAAATTGCAAAGATTCAAACGGAAATTACAGGGCTCGGTTCTTCACGTAAAGAAAAGGTATTGTCGCTAGGGGAAAAGCTATACGGACTTTATAAAGAAGGAAAGCTTGGAGAAGCAGTACAGGATGAACTTAAAGAAACCATTGCATCCTTAGAGAGCGTGGAAAGAAAAATAAATGACAAGAAAGATGAAATAGAAAAAATCAAAGCTGAAGCAAACGAAAAGAAAGAAAAAACCAAGGCAGAAGCAAAAGAAAAAGTTGAAGAAGCCAAGGCAAAAGTGAATGAAACTGCAAAAACAGCTGAAAACAAAGTGAATGAAGCTACTGAGAAAACTAAGGAAAAGGTAAAAGAACAGGTAGAAAAAGTAAAGGAAACAGCAAAGAAAATTAAAGAGAAAGCAACAGATACTACGGAACCGAAAAAAGAAGCTGACGAAGAAAAATAATCAAGATATTATATATTCATTAAAGGGAGGCGCACTGCCTTCCTTTTTTATATTCAACCATAATCCCTATAATTTATAGGCTAGCGTCCTTTTTACGGCGGCAGCTACTTTCTGGCATAAAATACGCGCCATTAAAGGTCTATTATTGTGAGAAACAAAACAACAAGGAACTTACACGAGACTCCACTGCCATCTTAAGTGAAGCGAGGAATCCTGCTTTTAATTGGCATTCTGAACCCATCCTGTCATTCTGAGCGAAGCGAAGAATCTCGATTTTGCTTCGTCATTGCGAGTGCCTAAAAGGTGTGTGGCAATCTCTCTTTTGTCTTTTGCATACTTCTTACAAAGAATAGTTCCTTCGCAAAAACAGCGCAGGAAGACGGAGGTTTGAGCTCCTTCGCAAAAACAGCTCAGGAAGATAAAAGGGGAATCTGTCATTTCGAACTTGTTTCGGAATCTCGTCTTTGTTTTTCAATAAGAGTTTTAACGAAAAGA
>CAYYKP010000012.1:0-26430 GCA_964468055.1 uncultured Caldisericales bacterium | reverse complement strand
TGAGAATGGCAGGGCAAATACGAGATTGTCACAGCCACTGTGCAGCTTCGCAATGACAGAACCGGAAGAAGAGATTCTTCACTTCGCTTGGAATAGCTGCTCTTGAACTACAAGATTCTGAAACAAGTTCAGAATAACAAAAAAGGGAGCAAAGACTAGATTCTTCGGTCGCTGCGCTCCCTCGGGAATGACAGCATTATGGAGATTCTTCATCGTTTCGTTCCGCAGAATAATCCCTTTTGTCGCCCTGAGCCGTACTTGCGAAGGGCCTCGGTTTTGAAATACAAGATTACTTCAAGCACAAAATACATGCCTCGAAAATATAAGCAGATTTTCTGCGAACAGAAGTAGTCATAATTTTAGTTTTATCTATATAAAAATAAGGTCACCATGTTGGTCGTTATCTTCTTTATAGGTATGTCTATCTCAAATTGATTATTTTATTTCATATATATTAGCTTACATGTCAAGTACAACTAAAGATAATATGCGTACTCGCAACTTGATATATTATATACAATGATGAATAAATTTGGTTAAAGCACAAATTACATTGCCTCTTAATTTTGCATTTTTACAATGATTATTTTCCTAAATTCTACAAATCCGTATAATAAAACTATGATAGAAATATTGATTGCAACAAAGAATAAAGGTAAATTGAAAGAAATCAGGGCAATTTTCAACGATTTGCCTCTTATGTTTATTACAATCCCTGAAAATGATAAAAGTAAGGTGGAAGAAGACGGTAGCACATACTACGAAAACGCCCTTAAGAAAGCCAGATACTACGGTGATAAATACGGGTATACAACGCTCGCCGATGATTCCGGACTTGAAATAGAAGCCCTGAGCAATGCGCCTGGTATTTATTCGGCACGTTTCCTTGGAGAAAGCACTTCTTTTGATGTTAAGGTTGAAAAAATCCTTGCGTTAATGAGAGATAAAACAAATAGAAAGGCATGCTTTAAAACGGTTTCAGTACTTTATCTGCCCGGGGAGAACAAGGTTTTTAAAACCGAAGGCGTTGTCCGGGGTGAAATACTAAAATTCCCTCAGAAAAAGAAGGGAAACGGTTTTGGGTATGATCCTATTTTTAAACCGGACGGATATAACAAAAGTTTTTCTGTGCTTGGCAGTGCAATAAAAAACAGAATTAGCCACAGAAGCCAGGCACTTAAAAACATGAAAAAAATAATTAGAAAGGAAATTATGGGAGGGTAAAACATGCTTGAAATTAAGATTAACGGAAAAAGGTTAGTTGCTAATAAGTATATTTATGAAGTTTTTAAATCTGTCATTTTTGCGATTCTCGGAACATTGAAAGATATCCCGGAAATAGAAACCGTGGAAATTACGATAAAGAACGAGAAAAACCCGGGCTAGTTTTCTTTGAAGAATTTTTTGTTTGTAATTTCCTCAGGAAGATATGTTTCATCTTCCACAAAGTGCCCTACATAATTATGAGGGTACTTATATTCTTTGCCGTATCCACTCTCTTTCATCAACTTCGTTACGGGGTTTCTAAGCTTTTTAGGTACTTCGAGGTCCCCTGTTTTTTCAATTTCCTCCAAAATATTTTTTTCTGCAAGATATAAAGCGTTGTCTTTCTTCGATTTTGCAAGGTATGCGACTGCTTCCGCAAGCACAAGGTATCCTTCCGGAGGGCCTATTTTTTGGAATCCTTCAAACGCATTATTTGCGACAACCAATGCATTAGAATCGGAAAGACCAATATCTTCGGCAGCAAAACGAATCATACGTCTGCCAACGTAAAGAGGATCTTCACCCGCTTTAACCATTCGGTAGAAATAGTAAAGTGCTGCATCCGCATCACTACCGCGCATACTTTTTATAAATGCAGAGATAAGGTCGTAGTGTTGCTCTTTTCCATACAATGGAATGTGTGCAAGCAGTTTCTTTGCATCCTGCTCAGCAATTTTAAGCGTACCTGCATTACGCGTAATTGAATCAAGAAAATTTAAAGCCTTCCGTGCATCTCCTTCGGAAATATTTGCAATAAGCGAAACGACTTTTTCGTTTATATCGAATCTTTGTAAAAATTTATCCTTTTGAATTGCTCTTTTCAAAAGCTCTTCAATGCTTTCTTTGCTGAGTTTTGAAAAGGAAAACACGGAAAGACGTGAAAGTAAAGCGGAGTTGATATAGAATGAAGGGTTTTCCGTAGTGAGGGCAATAAGGATAATATCCCCTTTTTCTACGGCTTCTAAGAATGCATCTTGCTCCTTTCTGTTGAAATGCTGAATTTCATCTATAATTAATATGGGCTGAGAATTGGAAAATGCTTTTTCCTTTTTCATTCTCTGTATGATTTGCTTTACATCTTTTATGTGTGCCATTGTCGCAGAGATGAAAGTTCTCCGAAAATTTTTCGTTGCAATCATCGCAATGGTTGTTTTTCCAGTGCCTGGAGGACCGTAAATAAGAAAAGAGGAGAGATGGCCACTCCGAATCATTCTGCTAATTGGGCCATTCTCTCCCACAAACTTTTTCTGTCCTATAAACTCATCCAAAGACGAAGGTCTTACTCTATCTGCAAGAGGTGGTAAGAACTTTTCATTTTTATTATCTTGCTCAAAAAGGCTCATTAAATTTCGTTAAAATACTTTAGCTGTTCAAGTACATAATTTCTTATTTCATCGATATTCTTCGTTTTATGTACGACTTTACCGTTTATAATTACAGGTTTAAGAAGTTCTTCGCCTTTACAGTTTTCGTTGAATGGTACTACGCTGTAGATATACTTGCCGTCTATAAGCTTCCTGCAAACCTTCTTTCTTCCACCGAATTTACCGCGCTTTGCAGCGGGTTTACCTTCTATTTCAACAATGTCCATTGCAAAGTCCACCGTATTTGCATTGGAAACCGAGGTGCCCACACCAAAACTGTCGGCACCTGCATCAATTAGCTCGGGTATTGTATATTCATCAAGTCCACCGGATACGATTATTTTAACATTTTCAAATCCTCTGATTTTTAATTCCCATTTTACCTCTCTTATAATATCAGGAAAAGAGCCTCTACGTGAGCGAGGCGTATCAAGACGTACTCCGTAAAGCTTTTCTTTCAGTACTTCTGCAGCCTGAACAGCTTCAAGCTTTTCATCTCCGTACGTATCAATAAGTGCAATTCTTGGAATTGCAGGGTCAATATATTTGTCAAATGTTTGCATTGCAGTCCTGCTATCCCCCAAACTTATAATTAACGCATGAGGAATTGTTCCGCTAGGGCTTTTTCCGATTGTTTTTGCCCCTATTATGCTGGAAACCCCATCGCATCCGCCTATGTAAGCAGAACGGTCAATCATTGGGGCAAGTGCCGGATGCATTCTTCTTATTCCAAAAGAAAGTACGGTTTTATCTCCTGCAACTTTTTTAATGCGTGCTGACTTTGTTGCAATCCCGGAGCTCTCGCAGATTAAACCAAGAGTAGGGGTTTCGTAAATTGCAAAATCCTTATAAATACCTTCAACTACCATTACTGGCAGAGGTATTCCGTTTGAATCTCCGGAAGGGAAAATTGTGCCTTCATCAATTGCATAAACGTTAATTGGAATTCCTTCTAATAATTCCGTTACTTCACTAATACCTACGAAAACGTTCCACGGATATTTTTTAGATCGTGTAGTAAATTCCGCAATCACATTTTTTTTAACATTTTCTTTCTCAAGGATTTCTTTTGTCCTTGTAAAATAAATATCCGTTGTAAGTCCTTTTTTAATTTGTTCTTCATTTGCCGTATAAAACATATCTGCCTCCGTATTTATGGGTTTGAAGGATTCTGCACGTTTAATTTGTCAAGAACATCCTGCAAAGCATTAAGCTCTTTTCCTGCAAGGTCAAATTTTCCTTCGCTCACGTATTTTTTGTAATTCTGTAAATGGTCATATGCACTACTTATCAGTTGCTTTTCATTTTGTACGTTTGTGTCACTTCCTTCATTCGGTATTGCAGGTGTGGCGCCCGAGAAAAGTGAATTTAAAGCATCATCAAAAGTATTTCCCCAAACAAGCTTTGTTTGTGTTGCAAGCACTACTTTTTTGAGCTGCGGAAATCTGCTGGCGCTTGCTTGCAGATATATAGGCTCAACATAGAGAAGGGAATTATTTATCGGAAGTGTAAGTAAATTACCTCTTATCACTTCCGAGCCCTGCTGGTTCCATAGAGTAAGTACTTTTGAAATATCTGAGTTCTGATCTATGCGTGCCTCAATCTGAAGCGGCCCATAGTACATTTTGTCTTTTGAAAGCTGATACACTGTAACCTTTCCGTAATCCGGTTGGTCGCATTGAGCAACAGCAAGCCCGATAAGGTTACTTTTTCCGTATGGGGTAAACGGATACAAAGAAACAAATTCATCCCTACCCGTATCAGGATTTTTAATTATCACAAAATAAGGTAACACTTGTTGAGTAGCGGTTCTATACTTTTCATTTGCAATTGCCCACCTATCTTCCTTATTGTAAAATACTTCCGGATCGCTCATATGATACACATTGTAAACCTCACCTTGAATTTTCATTAAATCATCCGGATAGCGGAAATGCTTTATAAGGAACTGCGGCATTTCGGATACATCTTTAAACAGAGAAGGAAACACTTTTTTGTAAGTTTGTATTACCGGGTCATTTTTGTCAATTACATAAAAAGTTACTTTTCCCGTGTATGGATTTACGACATACTTCACGCTGTTCCTTATATAATTAAGTTTTTTGCCATAAACGGAAAGAGATTCGGAGTAAGGATACATATCGGAATATGTATATGCATCTCCCATCCAATATAGTTTACCGTCATCTCCCAGTACTATATAAGGGTCACTGTCGTATATAAGAAACGGGGCTATCTCCTCTACCCTGCTCTTAATATTTCTATTTATCATTATTTTACTGTTTGAGGTAAGGTAATTTGAAAGTATGATGCTTGCATCATTGTAGTGGATTGCGAAAAGTAGTTTGTTTAATCCGGAAAGTTTTATTCCGCCATCACCCTTATATGTCACATAAGCGTTATCTTCACCTTTCGGATAGTCAAACTCCGGCGTACGTGTATCAACAAATACATAATCGTTTGTTGTTTCTCCGTAATATATCTCCGGACGTTTTACGGTAATTCCGCTTATGGTAGAAACAGGCGGGATATTCTTTATATAAAGCGTTGGCAACCCTCCCTCTGTAAATTCATTTACAGGATTCATACAAATACCATATCCGTGTGTATACTTTAAATGTAAATTTACCCAACTTTGGGAATTTGCCGGAAGAAGCTTATGGTCAAGCTCTCGCCCTGCAATCATTACTTCCCTGGGTTTGCCATCTATCATATATCTATCCACATCAATATCCTTAAAAGTGTAGTATAAACGGATTGATTGAATTTGTTGATATGTATCCTTTAATGCTCTCCAATCCCAAAGCCTTATATTATTTACTACTCCGGTGCTTTGTTTTATGTCATTCAACGTAATCTCTTTGATATTAGGGTACTGCTTTAATGTAAATTTATCCAGGTTATATCCTTCACGCGTTCCTTTTATATTGTTCACGAGAAACTGCTTTTCTTTTTTCAATTCATTAGGTTTTACCGAAATATTCTGATAAAGAGCAGGTAGAGTACCATAAGATAAAAGTCCTATAAGTACACCGCTTACAAGAATTTTTATTACAAGGTTGCGGTTTGTAAACTTGGGGAATATTGCGTAAATAAACATAAAAATACCACCCGCAAAAAACATAAAGGAAAGAGCTTTAAATAAAGGAATGCGTATAAAATAATCAGTGTATCCAATGCCGTAAACTGCTCCGCTTGAAACCGTAAGAAGCGAATATATGCTAATGTAAATCTTCATTCCGATTAACACAAACAATATACCTCCGGCAATGGAGAGTAGATTTGTTGCATGTTTTGAGGCAGCTGAATTCAAATGAAAATTCTGTTTAATGTAAAACCAATATACACCTTCTTCTATAATAAATGCAGTAACGAAAATACCTATGAGGTAGGAGATAAATGCCGAATAAAATGGATACGAAAACATATAGAAAGAAATGGATTTATGGAATATGGGATCCTTTATTGGGGATGGAAACTGATGTAGATACAGTAATATTTTCATAAACATTGAAGAGAGTCCTCCTGCTGAGAATAATGCAAGGAGAATTGGTACAAAACGCTTTGAAAGTTTTATTATTACTTCTCCGGATTCGAGTTCTTCCCTTCTCTTTGGTACGTAGAAAAATAGATAATATATAAACCATGAGAAAACAAAACCTACAACATACAAAAGTATCTGCCAATAAATTCTTGTTAGGAGTGCCTTTAAAAACCCCAGGCTTTTAAACCATAAGAATGAAACATTAAAATCTATGAGAGATAAAAATATTGTAACTAATACGGTACCAACTGCTGCAATAATTACAGGTGCCTTAACTTTTCCAAATGGTACATTTCCTTTTCCGCCGGCCTTTATAAACTTTATAACAAGCGGAATGTAGAATACTGCATAAAGCGAAAAAATAATTAGTCCTATCATATCGTCCGATTAAATCGGTCACCTTCCTTTCATATAATATCTATGGGATTAAAGTGCTTTCCCATTCCGGAATTTTTGGCGAATTTTCACTGTTCAAAATTCCTTGCCACTTTTCGTCTGTTAATCTGTTTGACATTTTCTCCGTGAATTCATAGTAAGAAAATACAGGCCCCATGAATGCATACTCTTTTCCATTGAAATGTGTAATTACAAATATCGTATTTACATTTCCTACGCCTTCTTCAAGTACGTCTCCTCCATTCGGATCAGTGTGAATGTCGGCAACAAGAGGAACTTTTTCATTGTTTCCACCGAGACTGTTCATAAAATCTTCGGGAAAGCTAAACATATTATTTACTGCATCAGGAAAAGTTGTAAGATACATTTCATCATCTTTTGAAAGCTTTTCGTTTGAAAGTTCTTTTTTTGAAATTTCAAGTGCTTTTTCAGTAAGTGATTTTAAAAGCTCTATTTTTTCTTTAATAGTTTTAGGAAGAAGCGCTCTTTCTTCAAGTCCGTTTTCAGTCATATTCAGCAGGGTAATAAGGCGATTGTAGCCTTCTACATTTGGCTCCACATAGCCAGGCTTTAAAATAGGCATAGAAGATTTTGTCGTATAGCTCTGTTTTGCGTACAGTATCGTATCATGCTTTAGCTCAGAATAAGAGCTAAGGGCTGTAACAAGTTCCTTCTTTGCCCAGTTTTCGTTTTGCATAAAAAAAGGATAACCCGCATTACGTTTCCCCCGGGCATATTCTTTTAACATGGATAACCATCCCCAGTATAAATTTTGCAGCCAATCTTTTAACGTGTATTGCGAAAATTCGGTTTGAAGGTTTTGAGTTTCAGATACGTATGCATTATTTTTCTTTTCACCGTATGTATTCATTAGAATATTTTCTGCGGTTTTATTACCAAGTACCGAAAATACATCAAGTGCTTTGGGCATCATTCTGTATCCTGCTTTCGGATAAACAAGATTCTGAAGAATATATGCATCAGGAGTGAACCTCTGGCCCATAAGCCTGAAACCTTTTGATTTGTTTACGCTTGTTTCACCTGTCGTGCTGATTTTGGGATTCGGTAATTTTAATGCGGCATCAATAAACTCATCTATTTTTTTAGTGTCAGTGAGGTCGCTAATGGAAACTTTTTGCCCGTATACCTTTTTTATTATGGGAATGTAGTTATAGAAATTCAAGTCATCTGATTTTCCAACAAAGAAAACAGTAGGTTCGTATATTTTGTTGTAAATTGTTTCAAGTGATGAAGAGGAAGCAATAATCAATGATAGAAGAATTGCAGACTGTGTTTGTGAGCGTCCTGTTTCCATGGCTTCCTTAGTTACTCCCGGCTTAAGCACAAATCTCATTCTGCCAAACCACATCATAGCTTTGAAATAATTTTTTAACTGTTCTGTTTTTGTGTAATGACCACGCGGAACATATTGTGAATAGTCTTCTTTATAACCAAATACGGGAGAAATTTTCATTCCTTCGTGTGCGTTGATTAAGGCAATTTCCGCATCTGCTTTCTTTTCTATTTCGTCTATAATGTTTTTATCACTATAAAATGGGAGTGAATAATCTTGGTTAAGTAATTTTTCACCTACATACAGGTATTCAAGGTTTCTTTTCAGTGCCGGAACAATTGAATTCGGTGCTGTTGCCAATTCATATTCGGAAGATATTATAAGCATCTTTGTAAGTTCATTTAAATCGTTCGCAAAATAGTTTACTTCATCGTATCTTAGAGCAAGGTCAAATATTGTATGGTATGCCTGAAGAAATGTATCAAATGTTATAAATAAGGGTTTTCCTCCATTATCGGTATAAAATTTCTCAAATGTATCGTAATTCGATTTGGAGATGAAGAATCCGTAACTTGTAAGGAAATCTCTTTGTTTTGCATCAAACGAATAATTATTGATATTTTCTACTTCATTTAAATTTATACTATAGTCAGGAACGGTAGCCTTATAATCTATGGTATTTTCACTGGCGGTAAAAGGTTTTTCACTGATACCTTCGATGATAGAAAAATTCTGTGCTTTTGCCACCTGTATTGCTCTTACCATTTCAACTGCTGCATCCCCTCTGGTTAGAGGGTTATTTGGATAAAAATAGTGTTTACCATTCTTTTCCGAGCCTATTGCAATACCATGATAGTAAGCGGTAATAATCTCTTTGTACCCGAAATAAGAAGAGGTTATGTCCGCAAAAGGATTTGATTTATTTGTGTAGGGCAATTTTAAAGCTCTTACAAGCATTGAAGTAAACTCTCCGCGTGAAATTTCATTGTTCGGAGAGAATTTTCCGCCTCCCGTGCCTTTTACAATTTTCCTATTATACGCTTCTTCGATGAATTTAAATGCCCAAAAACTTGAAGAAACATCATTGAAGTTTTGTTTATAGCTACTCGAAGGGGCAATATTCATAACTCTTAGAATCAGTGTTACCGCTTCTGCACGTGTTAGTGATTTATTTGGCTTGAACGTGCCGTCCGGATATCCCTTTATTAAACCTTTATTGTAAAGTTGTTTTACATCTCCTTGCTGATAAGGATTTACAACATCAGGGAAAGGTATATTTGCCATACTTACAACCCGGAACTTTGTAAAAGCATAGTAAGGGTCGTTACTTCCTGGTTTTGGTACAATATGCTTTCCTGATACATTAAGCCAGAAGTTCACCATATAACTGCCAACTGCAACGGACTGGCCCGTGTTTGAATTCTGATCCCACATAAATGTAAAAACTTTTTCGCCGTTTGCGGGAATTTCAATATGTGTAATGACTTGTGCGAACATTTTTCCTTTTGACCATCTGTATACAAGTTTACCCCACCCATAGTTTACAATAGAAAAGTCATATAACTGCGCAGTATCGAATGTAAACTTTATAGGAGAATTTCCGTTATTCTTCACAGTAAATGTAATTTTTACAGGTTCGTCGGATTTGTAATAAGCTTTGTCCGTTTTCACCGAAATAGAAAAATTCTCATTTTCACCGCTTGCAAAGTTTACTCCGGCAAACAATGCAAAGGTTAAAGTCAGCACAACAAAAAATGTTAATAATTTTTTCATTTTAACACCTCCTGACTATTAGATAAGAGGGAATTAAAAAAGTTCCATTGTATTTATTAATATCCTTCTCCGGGCTTCAAAATGATGCACTTTGCATTGGTTTCGCTTTCTATTTCTTTTTTAAATTCTTCGGGGTCTGCCTTAATAATATCCCACGTATTATAATGAATAGGTACTACAGCACGGGGATGCAGAAGTTTTGTTGCAGCCACCGCATCATGAATATCCATTGTAAAATTTCCACCGATGGGAAGAAAGGCTACATCTATCCATGTTTGGCCACCCAGAATCTCCATATTAAGAAATACGGAAGTATCTCCGGCATGGTACACATTTAGGTCTTTTAGTTTTATTATATAACCGCATGGATTTCCCGTATAAATAATTTTATCTCCTTCAATTACGGATGAGCTATGGAATGCGGTTACCATTTTTACTTCGCCGAATTCAAATTTATGGCTTCCGCCGATATTCATGGGGTGCACTTTTTCAACACCCTTTGTCTGTAGGTATTGAGCGAGTTCAAATGGTGCAATTACCATTGCATTATTTCTTCGCGCAATTTCTACTGTGTCACCGAGATGATCTTTATGTCCATGTGTTACAAGAATGTATTTTGACTTACATTCCTCCGCTTTTATAGGTGATAATGGGTTATCATTAAAAAACGGATCAATTGTAATGTGGCAACAATCTGTAATAAGTGTAACAGCTGAATGCCCTAAATAAACAGCTTTGCTTGGTTTACTCATATCCTTTCGCCTCCTCTAAATATTTTGAAACATTTTTGAAAAATTCATCGACATCTTCACTGGCAAATATATCCGCGCGAGATGGGTCTATGTTTACCTTGCTCCTTGAAACCACTACAATACGCCTATTTCCGAAATCAGCCAGGATTGAAGCAGGATAAACTGTAAGGGATGAGCCTACAATGAACAATAAATCTGACTGATAAGCAAGCTCTTCTGCCATTTTAAAATTTTTTACCTGTTCTCCGAAAAATACAATATCGGGTTTAATCAAACCCCCGCAGTTAATGCAATGAGGCACCTCTTCTCCAACAATTTTTTTCTTCATTTCCTCAAAAGAATATTCTTTTCCGCATTGAGTGCAAAAGCTTTTTTTAAAACTTCCGTGCAGTTCGATAACGTTTTTACTTCCTGCTTTTTGATGCAGTCCGTCAATGTTCTGTGTAATAATGCTTTTGAGCTTCCCTGATATTTCTAACTTTGAAAAGAAGTAATGTGTGAACGTAGGCTTAGATTGCTCTGTAATAGAAATAAATTCCCTTGCAAAGTTATAAAATGGGATAGGGTCCTGCAAAAAACTTTTTAATCCGAAAGTCTGCTTTGGATTATACTTTCCTGATGTATATATACCAGTTGGACCTCTAAAATCAGGAATACCGGCATTTGTAGATATTCCAGCTCCACTCACTACCACAATAAAATTTGATTCGTTAATGAACTCTGCGCATTTTTTTGCTTTGTCCATGTTTCTAATCTTATCACCATCCTCTAAGTTACTTTAAGGATTCAATCTGATTTATAATTTTTTCCAAATCTTCCGCGAGTTTTTTGTCAAATTTCTCAGCAACACCTTTTGCGGTTTTGTAATGTTTAATTGCCTGATCTTTATTTCCCGCAGCATAAAGAGCCTGTGCAATGTAGAAATGTGCCGTTGAAAATGCAAATGGCTGCTCGTCTATAGAGAAACCCCTCAGGGAATCAGTAAAAGCAGCAAGTTCCTTTTCGATAAATTCGTCTTTTTTGTAAAGCTCCGTAAAGTCTTTATAAATCATTCCAAGGTTGTAGTTTCCTCTTGCAAAAGCATCCTTATAAATATCTACGTCAAGTGTATCAACGGAATCTTTGATGTATTTTTCAGCTTCTTTTAAATATTCTGATTTTGCAGGCATAGAAACAACTTTTGAAAGATTATGATACGCGATTCCTATATTATACATTGCTGTTCCGAAGTCTTCGATGAAATCGTTTTTTGTATAGACATTTAAAGTAAGCTTATAATGTTTTATGCCCTCTTTTAAATTTTTTTCCTTGTCTATACCGAGCACGGCAAGCTTTGTGAAACAAACTCCTATGTTGTTATGAATCATTGCATAATCAATCGGATATTTATCTATGGTGAATAATTTTGATGCGGCGTCAAAGTAGGAAAGGGCATTCATTAAGAATGAGGCTGTTTCCTTCGGGTCTTTTGCGATTTCCGAAAGCATTAGGTAGGAAAGCCCCAGGGCATTATTTATTACCCCGAATTCTACCGAATTTTCATTGTCTTTTCTTACATCGTAAGCATCTTTAAATTCTTTAATTGATTGTACGATATTTTCCCTCTCTTTTCCGTCACGCAGTGAAAGGTAAGTATTCCCGAGATTATACTTAGTGGATGCATATTTATAAGAATCTTTATCCTTTGTTCTATACTGCAATGCTTTTTTATAATGCTCAATGGAACGGTAAAGGTTATCATTTCTATCCTCTATAAAAGCCATTTTAAAAAAGATAAAACCCTTCATATTTTCAACTATTTCCACTATTTCAGGGCTGTCCTGCAGTTTTTCTGCTTCATCAAATGATACAAGAGCATTCATAAGATTTTCCCTTTGTTCCCTCTGTTCGGACATAAGAACATAAGTATTGCCCAAAGTTATATAGAGTTTTGCCTTCTCTATAGCATTTTTTTCAGTATTTATATTTTCCTTTAAACTTCGAATAGCTTCTTCTAATTCTGTTTTACTTTTATTTATCTCCATGGCTACCTCCTTGTTTATTATAATACAAAATGGGACAAAGCGAAATTTATATTTTGAATTTATCGCTGTAGATATTGCAAGAATAAGCTTTACTAATATGTCTCTAATAACAAAAGATTTTATAAAAATTGACAAACAAAAAAGGATATGAGTAAGAGATTTTACTTAATAATCTTGTTTTAACCGAATGTTTCATGTGCCTACCGTAGAATAATAATTTGTGTACGTTCTATCGATGTTCAACACTATCTAATAGAGGTGTTTATCCTTTAAAATAAATAAGTTTTAGGTAATGTAACATTTTAAGTTTTGATAGACCATTTTCAGTATTTATTAAGCTTTTTCTTCCTCTCTTCTCTGAGTAACTTATAAAAGTATAGCGCACCCACGATAGTAGGAAGATAAAAGGACACAAATCTATACAGGAACGTAAGTTGGGCGATATGATGCGGTGCGTATGGCTTAAAAAATGCGGCAAAAGCTGCATCCATGATGCCAATGCCACCTGGAGTTGCCCCTATGCTTGCAGTAAACTGCATAGCAATCTGTGTTAGCAATATTTCTTTAAGAGGGAAGTTTAAACCAAGAGCCTTAAACGAAAGGGGAGTAAGGAATAAAAAAAGAATTTGAGCAGCCAAAGCTATAAATATCGTTAAAATAGAAAAAATTTTGTTCTGAGAAAAAAACAGACGTAAACCCTCGGAAAACTCATCTATTGTATGTTCTATTCCAGCAGAATCAAAATTATTTCCTGAGATTCTTTTTGAAATTTTCTCGATAATATTTTTTGCTTTATGAGGATATCTCATGAAGAAAAATGCAAAAAAAGACAATATAAAGACAAAAATAGCAAGGCTTGTAATGAAATCATTTCTCAGACCTGTTATAAAATTGTGTGGGGTTATAAGTAAAAACACAGAGAAGACAAGGTAGATAGTTAAAGTAAGAATCATATATAAAACGCTTATGGCAGTTGCCCTGCCTACTGATTCTGAGAACTTGGATAGGAAATATACCTGTGTTGGTATTCCACCTGAATAGAAAGGAGTAATATTGGAACCAAAAATGGAAGCAAGGACAATCTCAAAACTTTTTTTGAAAGATATTTTACCTCCGGAGAATTTTACAACTACATAAAATTTTAAGGTGTCAAATATCCAGACGGCAAGAAGAACCAGAAGAAGAAGCATCACATAAAAAAGGTTTATTCGCTTTATAAGTGATGCGAGGTTTGTTTCTCTAAAAATAAATAAAAAGATTACGACAAGGGTAGGGATGACAAGAAGGAATGCTTGGGATATGCGTTTCTCAAAATGTTTGATTCCACCCTTCTTGTCGTCCCCCTGCACCATACTATTTGTCTATTTCGTCTGATACGTAGAACTGTTCGATATTACCTTTTGCTTTTTTAATCAGTTCTTCTTTCTCCTTCTTGTATTCTTTGGTTTTCTTTGAAACTTCAGGGAAGTCCTTTTCAAAAACAGGTCTTGATAGCTTTTCCCATTCTTTTGAGAGTTTATCAAGGTGTTTACCAACTTCTTTAGACATATTTTCAAGGGTACCATCAGTGCCTCTTACTCCAGGCATAGAACCAATCTTTCTGAAGTAATCAGGATGGTCAACGAGTAAACAAGGGCTGAGGAGGTTGTCCGAATATGGTTGAAGTTTCTGAATTTCCTTAAAGAACGGGAGCTGCAATGCCTCTTTCAAAGACATATCTTTTATATTTCCCTGAGAAAGATGGATAAACGCACACGGTTCAATGCCACCATCCGCAGTAATATGAAGATATCTTCTGCCACCTGCAAGGCAACCACCTGTGTAAGGACCATCATTCCAAAAATCTGCTGCAAAAAGAGGTTTTGTTGACCTTACTTCGTGAATTCTTTCATATGAATGCATTCTCTGCTGGGGAGTAAGCATTAGATTTACATCGGGCGTTCTTCCGATAGGTATATACTGGAAGTACCAAGCAATTTTAGCACCTTTATTAACCATAAAGTCAATAAATTCATCACTTAGAACTTCTTCAACATTCTGGCTTGTTTCAGTAATAGAGTAACCGAACGGAACACCTACCTTCTTCATATTGTCCATTGCCTTCATTACTCTGTCCCATGCACCTTTTCCCCTTCTCCAATCAGTTTTTTCCTTAAAGCCCTCCACACTAATACAAGGCACTGCGTTGCCTGCGTCGGCGAGTTTTTCTGCAAATTTTTCTGTAATCATAGAGCCATTCGTATAGAACATAAAAGCCATATCGTTATGTTTTTTCAAAATATCAAAGAAATGAGGATACAACGTGGGTTCGCCTCCGGATAACACAATAAAATAGATACCCATCTCTTTTGCTTCGGTAAGAATTCTATCTATTGTTTCAAAGGACATAGTTTTTGCCTGATCATAAGAGCCTGCCCAACAGCCAATACAATTATAATTGCATTTTTCGGTAGGATCCATTAGCATAAACCAGGGAACATTTACCTTCTCCTTTTTTGTATATGCACGTTGTTTTGGTATACCCATCCATGCCGCATTCACAAGGAAATTTCGTGCTAATTTGTGTGCCGTATCAGGGCGTGTGTCCTTCAAAATGTTTATCAAAAGGTGGATACCCGGCCTGTCATTATCCGCTAACTTTTTGATACCCTTAATCTGCTCTTTAAACACTGGCAGAAAAGAAAATTTGTTGGCAAGGGCAGAAAGCGTGTCTATTGCCTTATAAACATTTCTTTCGGGGTTCTTCTGCAAATATGTTATAAGACTATCTGCAGTTTTTGAAAGAACCACCTTTTTTGCATTTTCTCCTAAACTCATAATAAAACCTCCTCTCTAATTTTTATATATTATAGTGTTTCTTTAATAACACTCAATACCTTTTTCTGTTCTTCTAACGTAATAAGTGGAAGATTCTCTCTGAACTTTCTTTGTAAAATTTTAAATTTTTGTAAAGTATAATCTCTGAATTTCAGTTGCTTTAAAACATCTTCTTCTTTTACGCAAAGAGTAAACATAAGCTCTGTTAAAAAGGACAAAAGTACAGGTGCTTGTATTCTAGAGCTCACAATTTTGTCCAGGTCAACGAACTGTTCAATGTTAATTCTAAAGATTTTTGCAAATAAAATAAAAAGTACTGCAGTGTATAGGATAACAGAAAGGGGATGCCTCTCATTTTCCACTTTTCTGGAAACAAGGGAAATTGATCTGGAAACTTCCATTTTTTCATACTTTTGCAGGCGCTCTTTAATCCAGCTTGAAATAATTCCAACAGTATTTTTTTTATCTTTTGCACCTACCCGTACCATAGACGCATCTTTGGGGATAAAACGCACCTCTGAACGCCCGGGGCCCGGCCGCAAACGGTATTCTACCTTTAAGAAACCCTTTCTATTCAACTCCTGTACAAGGTCATAAGCAGTCCATTTACTTACACCCATTTTCACGGCTACTTCTTTATAAGAAACAGATTCTTCTGTTTCTTTGTAAAGTTCAATCAGAACTTCTAAAAAATCTTGCTGCCTACGCGTAAGCTTTGTATAAAACTGCTTCTTCGTATATAACCTTGCCATAAAATCCACCCTCCTCTCATTACAAAAATTTCCTAAATTCTTCATAATTATATTTAAAAAAAAAAATAAGTCAAGTAAAAAGTTTGAAATTTTTCCAAAAAATATATACTAAGACAAAGAGGGTGAAAATTATGGATATTATAGGAGAGGTAACTAGCATTAAAAACAGTAGAAATAATTTTATTGCTTTGGTTAAGCAAAGCAATGCTTCTTATCATGTTCAGGGAGTTCGTATAGGAGACCTTAAGAAGGGGGAAACGGTTGCAATTACTAATGCTGAGAAAAAAAACGAATTTTTAAAAACGATTTATAATCTTACTGATAAAAGTACCGTATCTCTGTCTCCCGGGATATATTTTACTTCTTCGGATATTTCGCTTGCCAGTCTTTGTATATATGCTCCGTTAATGACAAAATTTATGGGAGTAAGAAAAAAAGAAGAAAATAAAGAATTAAATTTTTATAAGGGTATTAGAGGAAAGGTCATTTCAGATGATTTTTCAAAAATTGCAAAAAGATATCCTAAAGAATTGAAGGGCAAATTTTCCTATAAATCCATGTATTTTTCAAGGAAGTTTGGCGTATTATTCTTCCATATTCTACACTTTGGAAAATTCCCCGTAGTTTTTAGTGGAGATGAAATTAAAGGAATTCTGCTTAGTACGGACAAAGGTGGAAACAAATACGTTGTTATAAAATCCGAAAACGGTACGATGGAAGAAAAAGAAGTAAATAGGAAAGAATTAAATGAAATCATCGAGTTAAGAAATAAAATTATTCGTTTTAGCAATACATCTTCTTTAAACGATTATTTTGGAAAAATATCACATAGGGAATGTAATTCGTCCTGTCCTGTTTACTCATTATGCCAGCGAATTGGCAACAACAAAGAAAAATGGAAACAATTTACCAAATTTTTTATACGATTTGCAAAAGAAGATACCAAAAATAGAAAATTATTTCTTAAAACTGTTTTAAACGGACAAAATCCATTAAGGGGAACGCTTCCCACTGCATTTCTAGAAAAAAAATCAACCGGTACCAAAATAACTTATGATATGCATATTGTACAAAACGAAGCGTCGGTATACCCCAAAGAAAAAGTTTTAATGATGGAGAACCCTCCTCTCAGCAGGAAGGCATTTGCAACTGTAAGAAATGTTGATTTTTCAACACTTACATTGGAAAGTGATGAGGATATTTTAAAGCCCGGAAGTGTTACTCCAATAAATGAAGCTTTGCCTGTTTATAGGGGAATTTATGATTATTTGTATTCCAATAGCTCCATTTATAAATATTTCAACACACAAGAGTCCATAATTGCACCCTTTCAAAGCACGATGTATATACAAAATGATGCTGAACAGAATGAAGCCATTAATAGAATGCTTAATTTTACCGGCCTTTTCTGTCTTATAGGTGAACGAGGCACTGGAAAAAAGTTTGTTCTCAGAGAATTTTCCGTAAATATTGCTAAGAGAGGTAAAACCATACTTATTGCTTGTGAGAATAAAAAAGAAGAAACCGAAATGTTTTTTAAGGAAAACCTATCAGCTCTTATCAAAGAGGAAGGGATAATACAAATCTGTTCTATTGATGAGGCAGATCTATATCTGAAAGAGCCTGAGTTTGACTATGCAATAGTATTGATTGATTCGGAATTGAAAAAAACCACTCTACTCTCAATTGCAGGAAAGGCTAAAAACGTTATTTTTGCAACAACGGGTTATATACCGTTTGAGGATAGGATTCCCAAAGCAAATAGAATAAAACTTGCAACAGAGCATAGGTTTGGTGAGCATATCCTGCATTTTGTGCAACCGATACTTTCTGATACCATAAAACCCACGACTGATAGAGAAATTATTTTAAAGAATAAGAAAGCGGTTACAGCCGGATTTATGCAGATAGTAAACCCTGAGAAATTTGTTCAGTTTGTATTCGTAAGAGGTAAAAATCAAAACCTCGGTAATAAGTGGAATGATGAAGAGGCAACATTTATTCTTCTTGCAGTGAAAGAATTTATAAAATCGGGAATAGAAAGAAAAAACATAGGGATAATTGTGTCTTACGAGAGGCAAAAAGCTTACATAGAGCAATTATTAAAGAATTCTAAGATTTCGGAAATACAAGTTATGCTTCCGGAGAAATCCATAGAGCATGATATAATATTTGTTTCATTCACAGATGTACATAAGATAGGCGGTGCATTTACGGACTCTACTAAATTAAAAATTGCGCTTACCCGTGCAAAAAGCAAACTTATTCTTGTGGGAAATAAAAAAATTATAAAAACGTCCAAACTTCTTTCAAGGATTCTATGAATGAGAAAGTAGCGCAAATAGAAATAGATAAGATATTGCCATCTCCTTATCAGCCGAGAATACATTTTAATTCGGAAGCAATAGAAGCATTAGCAAATTCCATAAAAGATTTAGGTATAATCCAACCCCTTGTTGTAAGAGAAAAGAATGAATATTTTGAACTAATTGCAGGAGAAAGAAGGTTAGAAGCTTTAAAAATGTTAAAAGTTGAAACAGTACCTGCAATAATAAAGAATGCAACAAATATAGAAGCATTCAGGATGACACTTGCGGAGAATATTCAGAGGGAAGAGTTGAATCCTATAGAAATTGCGAATGCAATAAAACAAATGAAAGAAGAATTCAATCTTACCGATGAAAAGGTTGGTAAACTACTCGGAATTAGCAGAACACAAATTACAAACTATCTGCGTATTTTAAGGTTGCCCATTAAAATAAAATATGCCATAGAAGACGGACAAATTTCCTTCGGACACGCAAAAAGTTTGCTTGCTTTGCCTGAAAAAGAAATAATGACTGTTTTTAAAAAAATAATAGAGAAAAACTTATCCGTACGGGACACTGAGCGTATTGCAAGAAAAGAAAAAGAAATTTTTCAGTTAGAAGAGATTCTTACAAGGATATTCGGAACGAAAGTAAAAATAATAGGTAGTCGCACTAAAGGAAAAATTCAAATTAGTTATTTTTCGGAAGATGAACTCATAAATGCTGTAAGGAGGCTAAAAAAATGAAAGCAGGAATTATTGTAAACCCACAGTCAGGAAAAGATATACGAAGGATTGTTTCTGATGCGTTTACTGTAAATAATTTTGAAAAGTTAAATATTGTAAAACGAATTGTTCGTGCAGCACTTTCAATATCAGATATTGAATTTGTTTTTATGCCTGATTCGTTCGGGTTTGGAAACTATTTAAAGGAAGAATTCCCTGATAATATAAGTGTGATTGACTTTGAGACAAACGGGGAAAGTGATACGGTAAAAGCAACAAAAATAATGAATAAAATGGGCGTTTGTTGTATAGTCGTGCTTGGCGGTGACGGCACAAATAGGCTTGTTGCAAAAGCTTCCGGTGAAACTCCCATAGTTCCGGTTTCTACAGGCACAAATAATGCGTTTCCATATTTTTATGAGGGCACTATAGTTGGTACTGCGTTAAGTGCATTTGCAAATGATAGTAAAATAGCAAAAAATTGCATAAGCAGAGAAAAAAGAATAGAAATTTTGAGAGACAGTAAACCGTACGATATTGCACTTGTAGATGTTGCAGTAATAGAAAATGACTTTGTCGGATCTAAAGCAATTTGGAATATTACGAACATCAAAAAAGTGTTTATAAGTTTTGGCGAACCGCAAAATACGGGGCTCTCTTCAATATTCGGTTTTTCAATGCCTGTTTTTAGAAAAGAAGATGCGGGTGCCTTCTGTAAAATTGGAAAAGGCGAACATTCTGTTATTGCACCCATTATGCCGGGAAAGCTTTTTAAAATACCGATTGAAAGCATGGAGAAAGTAGAATTTTATAAAGAAGTTCCTATAGAGTACAAACACGCGGTACTTGCACTTGACGGGGAAAGAAACATATATATGAATAACGGAAAATTTTCGATACGCATTACAAGAAAAGGACCCGTGGTAATAGATATTAAAAAAGTAATGGAACTTTCAGTATTAAATAAGAATTTCATTCTAAGTAGGGCAGTTGCCGAGTAATTAGGAAAAAACAAAATTTAACGGAGGTCATAAATAATGAAAGCACTCTTAATCGTGGATATGTTAAATGATTTTGTGAAAGATTGGGGTACTCTGAAGGTGGAAGGCGCAAAAGAGATCATACCATATATAAAAGGTTTTAAAGCAACATTCAAGAAGAAAGGATTTCCTGTAATTTATGTATGCGACAGTCATACGGAAAACGACCGTGAATTTGAATTGTGGCCCCCTCATTGTATCAAAGGAACAAAAGGTGCAGAGATAGTTAATGATCTGAAACCCGATGTAGATGATTACATAGTAGATAAAACAACTTATTCCGGATTCCACAATACGCGATTAGATGCACTTTTAAAAGAGTTGAGTGTTAATACGCTTTATATTACAGGGGTAGCAATGAACATTTGTGTGCAGTACACCGCAGCTGATGCACGCATGAACGGATACAATGTTATAGTGCCGATAATGGGCGTAAAAGGACTCAAGAAAGAAGACGAGGAATACATGAAAAAACAATTTTTAAATATTTTAAAAATAAAACTTATTTAACCGGGGGGATATGATGAAATCAAAAGAAGATGTTCTTGAGATTATTGCAAATGCAAAGACGGAAGGAATAACTCTTACAAAAATTGCAGATTCTAAAAAGAAGAAAGATACAGCACCGATAAAAGATATGCTTGCCACACTTCTTTCTGAAAATAAAATTACAAAATCAGGCTCAAGATATTACCTTAGAGGCATAAGAAAACAGAGAAAAAGGAAAGCCGAAAACTACATAACAAGAGAAGAGCTTGAAGGAATAATCGGAGAAGTTTATAAAGATATAGCACATTTAAAAGATAGAATAGATAGAGCTTATGAATACGTTGACGAAGTTTTTCTGAATTTAAGAGATAGAAATAAAAATGAATCCGGGTTTCCTTCAAAAACCGATATGCTTCTTGCATACGACAATATAAACCGAACGGAAAATGCCGGAGAATCGGTGCCAATATCCGATTTTAAAAAGGAATTGAGAAAAATGGGCTTTAAGTTTAATGAAGAGGAAATAAACAAAAAACTTCTGGAAATGGATAAAACGGAGATTATTTACTTACAACAGGCAAATGACCCCGATGAACTTGAAAATAAAAAAGAAGGTATACAAACCGGTAGAGGATTTCTTTTTTACATTACATGGATAAAAAGATCTTAGAAAAGTTTAAGAAATTAGGCCCCTATAAAGGCACTATTGTAAGCAGTCCATGGGAAACCAATGTAATTGATGTGGAAGAAATTCACAGGAATCCATATGAGCAAGTTATCCGAGCTATAGATTACGTCAATAAAAATAAAAGTGCGCTTGCTTTAGTGCTGCAGGGGGAACCTGGTTCGGGGAAGTCTCATTTACTCTGGCGAATTTCAAGGAATGCAGAGGAGAAACGTTTTCTGTTTGTAAGTATCGTGCCATACGTTTCCGTTAGTGGCATATCTTATGCAACGATGCTTCAAAGTATGATAAACAGTCTACTTAAGAAACATTCCAATCTGAAATCACGCCCTGTAGATCATCTCGTAGGTTGGGCAATAAAACAAGGATTGCAATTTACGAAGCATCCGGAAACCATAAAGGAAAACGATTTCGTAAGGGACATGATACTCAAGGACAAGGCACTTCCTTATGTTGCAAAAAATACATTTGAAATGTTACCCAAAAGAATAAGAGATGCCCTTAGGGTGGAAATAGAAACAGCACTCTTTAATGAGTATACGGAATTTCCCGGATATTTTTTCCATTTGCTGTTGCTTTTTACAAACAGGGAAAAGGAACACGTTATTATAGATTTTCTAAAAGGTGATGTACTAACATACAGCGAATTTGAATCCCTGGGTTTTGCCAACGGATTTACCATTGATGAGGATATTGCATATAAGCTAATTGTCTCAATTTTAAAATTTTCACCTTTTCCTTTTATTATTTCAATTGACCAGATTGAAACTATTGACAAGCACCTTAAGAGAGAAGAAATTCGAAATTTTTTTGAAAAAATAGTAAGACTGTTTTCAAACTCGGGAAATGTACTTTTTCTCCTATCGGTTCAAACGCAAACATTTAAAAAATGGGAAAAGTTTTTGCCTGTGAATGTTGCGGAAAGGCTTTCGGAGAGAACTACAATTTTGCCCCTAACTATTAAAAACGCAAAAGAAATTATTAAAAAACGCAACGCATTTTACTTTGGAAAGATGAGGATTACACCTAAAGATACATTTTATCCTTTTAGGGAGCCTGATATAGAAAAATTGTTTTTTGGTGGGAATAAAAATCCGAGAAAATTAATTAAGGCTGCAGACCACTTGCTCGAAAGTGGAACCTTTGGAATTCAAAAGGATACAGTGAAATTATCACTTCCTCAATATTTAAAACTTGCAAATTTTGAAGATTTCAATTATGAAATTCCGGATCTTATTATTAAAATATTTAAGAAGTATAAAATCATAAAAAGAACACCAACTTATACAATAGTAAAGACGGAGAATAAAGCTATCGTTGCAAATAATTCTACCCGTTCAGTATACAGCAGCATTAAGAATCTTGCTAAGTTTATAAAAAGCGGCAGTATATCTGATGCTATACTTATAAGAAACAAGAAGATAAACTCTACTGCAAAGAAAACTCTGGAGCTTATAAAACAATGGAACATAAAGGTTTTATATGTCTCAGTACCCGACACGCAAACTCTTATAGCTCTTTCAAAAATGCTTAGGGATGCGGAATCGCAGGATATAGATTTGGAAACAGAAACCATACTAAAATACGCAATAGATAGATTAAAAAATATAACTCCTGAATTATTTGGAAAAACAAGCAAGGCAGCTGCGACAAATAAAAAAGAAACCCGTAAAAAAAACTCAACACAAAATATGGAAACAGACCTACAAAGTATTGATAAAATAATTTCTCAATACAAAGTGATTACCTATGGTAGGCTCCTAAGGATAAGTGGCACCAAAAAAGAAAATTTGAATAAAATTCTATCAATTTTAAAGAATAGGGGCAAGATTCGAACAATGGCGAGGGGACAGGTGGAAACATGGATATTTAACAATGAAATATAAATTTTCAGTAAGCGAGATCATTTCCGCTTATAAATGCCCCATGCATTTTTATCTGAAAAGAATGGGGGAAAATGCCTATTTCTCGTTTAAAGAAAGTAATCATGTCGGAACGTTTGTTCATAAAGTATTGTCCGATTTTGCAATTTCCGTAAAGAGAAAAACACTGTTTGAGGAAAAATCTAATGACTTTATACAAGACAGTTTATACAGAAGTTTTAAAAATGTTTCCTTTTCTTCAAAATACAAAGTAGATTTTGCAAAGGCTTGGCGTTATATAGAAATGGTAGGTGCTTATTTTCATTCGTTTGCATTTGGTAAAAACGAAGAAGAAATTAGAAATATGTTTTTGCTTAGCGAAGTATCTTTTAAAATCAGCTTGGAAGATGCTATTATAGGCGGAAAGTTTGATTTGTTAATGAAAGACAATAAGAGTGTACGTATAGTAGATTATAAAACAAGGGGAAGTGATATAGAAATTGATGGAATACAAATAGCGTTGTACAAACTTGCAGTTGAGCATATTTATCGGTTGAAAGTAATACCTATTATAGTATACATAGGGGATGAAGAAATAAAGGAAGAGAGGCTCAATGAAGCAGAATACTGTGAGATTATCGGGCAAATAAGAAATATTATAAAAAATATGATTGATTACATGAATAGAAACAAAATACCGGAATTTACGAGAGATACAGAAACTTGCTATCATTGCAGTTTGAATTATAATTGTAGAAAGATAGTAGAGGAGGTTTTCAATGAATGAACATGTTATACATTCCTGGGAAGAAATAATGGGTCTTCTTTACAAGGATTCAAGAACTTTGAAAAGTATAGGAAGGTTTCGTTCGGATTACGTTTACCGTGGGTTATCCGATAAGAATTACTCGTTAGAAACAGGACTTATGCGATTAGGTGGCTCTTATTGGATATTGGAGCAGCACCTTATAAGAAACTTTGTTAAGTATGCGGGAGTTAACCCTTCGGATCATACAATATGGACCTGGCTATCAATAGCAAGGCACCATGGACTCCCTACTCGCTTACTTGATTGGACATATTCACCTCTTATTGCAATGCATTTTGCAACAAGTGATATGGAGCAATACGATAAGGACGGAATAATATGGTGCATAGATTATATTAAGTTACACGAATTTTTACCCGAGCGTTTTAGAAAAATATTGGAAGAAGAAAACGCAGATATATTTACCACTGAGATGCTTGCTAAAATTTCTGATACAATCGAGAATTTTTCGCATGAAGGGGAAAGTGATTTTGCGATGTTTTTTGAGCCCCCCTCTATGGACGAGCGCATTATTAACCAATTTGCTTTGCATTCTTTAACTTCCAATGCAACAGTGAAGTTTGAAGATATTATAGAAAAATATCCGGAACTCTACAAAAAGGTAATCATCCCCAAAGAAACTAAATGGGAGATAAGAGACAAACTTGACCAATCGAACATACATGAGAGAGTACTTTTCCCTGGCCTGGACGGGTTAAGTATATGGCTTACGCGTTACTACTCATCAAAGAATTATGAAATAGAAAAGTAATTTGCAATATTTTTTTTGTATACTATTATAAAAACACAGAAAATAAAGGAGGTTTGTTATGGCAGAAAATAATATTACGAAAATCGAATTAAAACAAGCTTACGGGCTTACGGTAATGGCAAGAGGAAATTCAAATCATTGGGTTGTTATGGATGGACCGGAAAAATTTAACGGGCATAGTGCTGCAACACGCCCTATGGAACTTCTTCTTATGGGGCTTGCCGGATGCACAAGCCAAGATGTTATATCAATATTAGATAAAATGCATGTGCAGTATAAAGATTATAAACTTGAAATTACTGCAGAGCGTGCTACGGATTTCCCTAAGGTTTACACAAAAATCCACCTTACCTATATGATCTGGGGGGATGTGGATGAAGATAAATTTAAAACAGCAATTGAACTTTCGGAAACAAAATATTGTTCTGCAAGTGCTATGCTCAGAAAGGCAGCAGAAGTAACAACGGAATACAAAATTTTTAAGGAGTAGGTAACATAGGAAAACCTCCCTTATGTATTCAAAACTAAAAATGAAGAATTTTGACTTGGTAGTGTTGGGAGCGGGACCCGTAGGTTTAACTGCAGCTAATATTGTCGCATGTTCGGGATATAAAGTGACCGCAATTGAACGGAAAAAACAAATAGGTTATCCGAACCATTGTTCGGGACTTGTTTCACCCGAATTTATTAAATTAAATAAAATGCCCAAAGAATTAATTATGAACAGAATTAAGGGTGCGGAACTCATCTGCAGGGAAGAAAATCTGCTGTTTAAAAATAATGTAACTCATGCATACGTAATAAATCGTGCAAAATTTGACAGAAATCTTGCGGATGAGGCAGAGAAGAATGGTGTGAAAATTTCTAAAGGTATTACCATAAAAAGTTGGCGAAGAAACAAAGAAAATATCATAATTCGCCTTATGGATGGAGAGGAAATAAACACGCACCTTATCATTATTGCTTCGGGTGCACTTACCGGTTTGAGCAGGATGTTTGGTTTTTTTATCTCACCTTCCGAATTAATTCATACAATTCAGGTAGATGTGTCAATTCCATTGAAGGATAACGAGATAGTTCATACCTTTTTTGATAATAGAGTTGCACACAACTGGTTTTCTTGGATTATTCCATTAGGAAACGGAATGGTGCATGTAGGATTAGGCACAGACAGAAATGAAAATATGATAGGCTCATTGGAACAATTATTTAAAGAAAATCCATATCTTAGCGGTATAAAATTCTATAAAAACAAGGCAGTTGCATGGATAATTCCGATAGGACAGGTACGGGAAGCAACAAAAGACAACGTTATGGTTATAGGCGACGCTGCAATGCAGGTTAAGCCCTTTTCAGGGGGTGGTTTGCATACGGGAATAATGTCAGCCAAGTTTGCAGCTGAGGCTGCCTTGAATGCGCTAAAGCAAAGCGATTACTCTAAAGAATCCCTTTCTTCGTATAAAATGCATGTGGATGAAGAAATAGCCCCAAAGATTAAGAGGGGTTTGTTTTTGAGAAAAATATACCGTTCTATGAGTGACGCTGAGAAAGAAAATTTTCTGAAAAGTGTAAATAACCATGAAGCAAAAAACATTATATTGTCAAATGGAGACATAGACTTCCCCTTAAATGTGGCAAAGAAGCTTTTTAAATTTGTAAAAGAGCCTTTATTCAAGTATTTTACGAGCTTGCTTGTTGGTACGGCAAACGAATAATATCAAAAATATTCTTTAAGAACTTAAAATCCCCTTATTTATA
>CAYYKP010000011.1:0-26521 GCA_964468055.1 uncultured Caldisericales bacterium | reverse complement strand
TTCAAGTCCCGCCCTTCGCACCATTTTTATATTAGGAAAGGAGCAAAAAATGGAACAAAAAATTAAAGAGCAGTCAAAAACAAAAATTGTTTTTGAGACAAGAAACAGTAAGGAAGAAATAGAAGATGCAAAAAAGAAAGCATACAAAAGACTTATTCAAAAAGTGAATGTTGCGGGTTTTAGAAAAGGGAAAGCCCCGTATGAAATAGGTGTACCCTTCGTAGGAGAAGATAGGCTTTTGGAAGAAGCTGTTGATGCCTTAATGCAAAAGGATCTTGATGAGTTTTTGAATAAAAATGAGATAAATCCTGTCGTGCGGCCTGAAGCGAAAATCGAGAAAGTTAGTGAAGATAAACTTGTATGCACTTTTACAGTAGAATTTCTTCCCGAAATTGTAGTAGATGTACCTGAAAAGATCGAAGTGCAATTTAAAAAACAGGGAATTGAGAAAGAAGTGGAAAATAAAATTTCCGAACTTCAGAAAACCTTTACTGAAATTACTCCGGTAGATAGACCCATAGAAAAAGGTGATTTAACGGAGCTTGAGTATAAAGTTGATCAGGTAAAAAATGCAGATTGGAAAAATGTAACCGTTGAAGTAGGTAAGAAACAGTTTGTAGGAAGCTTCGACGAAGAGGTTATTGGAAAGCGAAAAGGCGATGAGTTTGATGTTAAGTCCGATAATATATCTGTTCAAGTAAGAATTCTTGCCGTTAAAGAGAAGAATGTCCCTAAAATAGACAACAATCTTGCAAAAGATGCGGATTTTGAAAATCTTGATAAGATGAAAAAGGGTATAGAAGATGAAACACTTAAGAACAAGAAACTGCAGTTGGAAGAGGAAAAGGGAAATGAAGCTTTGAATATTCTTGCCGACAAAATTAATATTGAGCTTCCTGAAAAACTTATTGACGAGGAAACGGAGGGCCGCATAAAGGATGCCAAAAATCAATATTTGAAACATGGCATAAAACTTGAAGATTTGCTAAAATCAGAAAACAAAAAGATTGAGGAATTCAAAGAAGAAGTAAAAAAAGGCGTTACGTTAGATATTAAAAAAGATCTCATTATAATGTCAATTATAAAGCAGAATAAATTAAAGGTTGGTGAAGATGAAATACGAAAAGAGTTTGACAAATTTCTTAGTGATCAGAACATAGAATCAAAGAAAGCAAAACTTACCGACAAGGTAAAGAATATTTTAGAAGATCAGCTCCTAAGAAATAAGGCGGTTTCTTTCTTAAAAGAACGTGCTATAATCATAGAAGAAGGGGATGATTAATATGGCAGTTGTTCCATTCGTTAATGAACAAACGGGAAGAGGTGAGAGAAGTTATGATATATTTTCACGTTTGTTAAAGGATAGAATAATTTTTCTTACAGGAGGTATTGAAGGTCAGATTGCTGATTTGATAGTCGCTGAAATGCTATTCTTAGAGGCACAAGATCCTACTTCGGATATTTACTTATACATAAATAGTCCGGGAGGAGAGGTAAATCCCGGAATGGCAATATATGATACGATGCAATATATAAAAGCACCTATTTCTACTATTTGTCTTGGACAGGCTGCTTCTCTTGCTGCAATTCTACTTGCAGCAGGTGAGAAAGGCAAGCGTTTTTCGTTGCCGCACTCGAGAATTATGATTCATCAGCCATGGGGTGGTGCACAGGGTCAAGCAACAGATGTGGAAATCCAGGCAAAAGAAATTCTGAGAATTAAAAGGATGGGGAATGAGATCATTTCACACCATACGGGACAATCTTTGGAAAAAGTTCGTTTAGATACAGAAAGAGATTTCTATATGTCTCCGGAGGATGCCAAGAAGTACGGTATAATAGATAAAATAATTATGCGTCCTAATATTATTGAAGGTAAAAAGAAATAGACGATGGATATTGAAGAACCGCACTGCTCTTTCTGTGGTAAAAAATATAATGAAGTAAATAAACTTATAGCAGGTCCCAACGGTGTATATATTTGCAATGAGTGTATAAAGAAGGCATATAATATTATTGTTGCTGATGAGTCCAAGAAAATTAAATTTAGGCTTAAAGATTTGCCTAAACCGCAGGAGATACATAAAAAATTGGATGAATATATCATCGGCCAGGAAGATGCAAAAAAAATTATTTCTGTTGCTGCATACAACCATTACAAGAGAATAATTGCAAACAAGAATGATATAAATATAGAAAAAAGCAATATTCTTCTTATAGGACCTACCGGTTCCGGGAAAACGCTTTTTGCACGTGTACTATCTCGGATAATCGGTGTGCCACTGTCTATATCTGATGCGACATCTCTTACTGAAGCGGGATATGTAGGTGAAGATGTTGAAACAATTATACAGCGGCTTCTTCAGCTTACTGATTTTAATGTGCAGAAGGCGGAGAAAGGTATGGTTTATGTTGATGAGATTGATAAAATTGGTAGAAAGAATGAGAATCCTTCGATTACACGTGATGTATCCGGTGAAGGCGTGCAACAGGCACTGCTTAAAATTGTGGAAGGTACGATTGCAAATGTTCCACCAGCAGGAGGGCGAAAGCATCCTTATCAGGAATTTATAAAAGTTAATACAAAAGATATTCTGTTTATAGCCGGTGGAACTTTTGAGGGATTAGATGATATATTGAGAGAACGTGCTAATAAACGCAAAATTGGATTTAGCAGCAGTAAGGAAGTAAAAATAAAGGATATGAGAATTTCCCCTCAGGATCTTGTAAAATTCGGCATGATACCCGAGTTTATAGGTCGTTTTCCTGTAGTTGCTCAACTTAAAGAATTAACGAGAGACGAACTTATAAAGATACTTCGCGAACCTAAGAATTCGCTTGTTGACCAATATAAGCGTATTTTTAGTCTTGACGGTATAGATCTGGTTTTTCGGGATGATGCTTTAGGTTATATTGCAGATAAGGCAATAGAGCTTGGAATTGGTGCGCGAGGTCTTAAATCTGTCTTGGAGCACTCAATGATGGAATTAATGTATACTTTACCAGCAATGAAAAAAGTGAAGCGGTGCATAATAACAAAGACGTTTTTAGAAGGTAATGAGGAAGCCGTACTTCTTGATGCAGACGGTGGCAGGACTTATCTGAATAAATTAGCATAGGAGGTTATATGGAAAAAAAATGGGAATTAGCTGATGCACCTTTTATACCTTTAAGAAATATTGTTATTTTTCCCTATATGGTGGTTCCACTTCTTATCGGAAGACCAAAATCTATAGCTTCAATAGAAGAAGCTTTTACTCAGGGCAAAATGATTGTACTTGCCACTCAGAAAAAAGGACTTATTGAGGAGCCAACCGAAAATGATATTTATAATATTGGAGTTGGGGCTGAAATACTTCAGCTTCTTAAGCTTCCGGATGGAACTTACAGAATTTTAGTAGAAGGAATTCAGCGTGTAAAAATCGAGAAATTTGATACGAGCGGTAATTATTGGAGAGTAAAAGTAAAACCTATTGAAGTTCGGAATAATGAGAAAACATTAAAACAGGATGCCTTAATGCATCTTGTAATGGAAAAATTTTCGGTTTATGCGGACCTAAATAAAAAGGTGCCGCAGGATATTCTTGTTTCCCTAACAAACACTATTGAAGTGGAAAGATTCGCGGATATTATTGCTTCTAATCTTTTTTTAGGTATCGACGACAAACAAAATATTCTTGCAACCGTAGATGTAACCGAACGCCTTAAAGAAATTGCTCAGATTCTGGAACGGGAAATTACAATTTTGGAACTTAGCAGGAAAATAGATGATGAAGTAAGAAGTAAAATAGAGAAAAGCCAGAAAGAATATTTTCTTAGAGAGAAGTTAAAGGAGATAGAAAAAGAACTTGGCGAAGTGGGCGAAGAAGTCGGTGAAATAGGAGAGTACAAGAAACGGCTTAAAGGACGCAACCTTCCGGGATATGTAAATGATAAAATTGAAGAAGAGCTTGATAAATTGCGGAAAATTCCAGTGATGAATCCCGAGAGTGGTGTTATACGCAATTATCTTAATTGGCTGATAGAACTTCCATGGGATAAGCACACAAAAGATCGTGTTGACATAAGGAAAGCAAAAGCAATCCTTGATAAGAACCACTATGATCTTAAAGATGTAAAGGAAAGAGTTTTGGAGCTTATTGCAGTTAGAAAACTTACGAAAAATATAAAAGGTCCTATTATATGTTTTGTGGGTCCTCCCGGGGTAGGTAAAACCTCTCTCGGACGTTCTATTGCCGAAGCTCTGAGCAGGAAGTTTATTCATATTTCCCTCGGTGGAGTAAGAGATGAAGCTGAAATAAGAGGACACAGAAGGACGTATGTAGGTGCAATGCCAGGTAGAATTATTCAGGGGATAAAGCAGGCGGGTGTTAAAAATCCGGTATTTCTGCTTGATGAAATTGATAAAGTCGGGGCGGATTTCAGGGGAGATCCAACTGCAGCATTGCTTGAAGCACTTGATCCGGAGCAGAATAATGCTTTTTCGGATCACTATATTGAGCTTCCATTTGATCTATCGGAAGTACTGTTTATTACAACTGCAAATATAATGGATACAATTCCTCCTGCTTTACTTGATAGGATGGAGTTAATCTTTCTTTCGGGGTATATTGATGAAGAGAAAATCCAAATTGCAAAAGAATTTATTATTCCTAAGCAGTTAAAGGCTCACGGCCTTACCAGTAAGGATATAAAAATTAGCCGAAAAGCTCTGTTTAAAATTATACGTGAATATACGAGAGAAGCTGGCCTAAGGAATCTTGAACGCATGGTAATGAGGATAATGCGTAAGGTTGCAAAGAAAAAGGTAGAAAAAGGATTTAAAAAAATCAACATAACGGATAAAAATCTTGAGAAATACCTCGGTAATTCGATATTTCTCACTGGTGTGCAGGAAAAGCAAAGTCAGATTGGGGTTGTTTGTGGTATGGTAGTAACTCAAGCGGGTGGAGATATTGTTTTTATTGAAGCTACAAAGATGAAAGGGAAAGGCAGTTTAATTCTTACCGGACAGCTTGGCGACGTAATGAAAGAAAGTGCTCAGGCAGCCTTGAGCTATGTGCGCTCTCATGCAAAGGCACTTGGTGTAAATCCTGATTTTTACGGTAAATATGATATTCATATTCACGTTCCGGAGGGCGCAATTCCAAAAGAGGGACCTTCTGCGGGAGTTACTATATTTACAGCTCTTGTTTCCATATTGACAGGGAAGCCAGTGAATAAGGATGTATCGATGACAGGTGAGATTACCCTGAGAGGCAGAGTTCTGCCTGTGGGCGGCATTAAAGAAAAAGTATTAGGTGCATACCGTGCGGGCATAAAAACAATTATATTACCGGCAGAGAATAAGAACGACCTCAAAGAAATTCCAAAAGAAGCGAAGAAAAAACTAAAATTTGTTTTAATTAATAATGTCGAGGAGGCATTAAAGGTTGCAGTTGAAACTTGATATTGGCAACATTTTAAAAAAGGAAAGAGAAAAACAAAATCTTACGCTGAATGATATTGCAAATAAGACTCTTGTAAGGCAATATTATCTTGAGCAGATAGAAAATAACGAATTTAAGCAGTACGACGGTTTTATTAATGCTTATATAAGGAAATATTCAGAGGCTTTGAACTTAGACTCAAGGCCTCTTATTAATGCTTATAAGGCTCTTTTTGAAGAAGAAAACAAACCACAGATACCCCAGCGTTCCAATAAACGATTGGTTTATATAGTGATTTTAGCTACCCTTATTGTTCTGATTTCAGTATTTGCTTTTTCTAAATTTAACAAGAAAACGGCACTTCCAAATGACACTCCTTCTTCCGAGCAGACCACATCACCTGCAGAACAAAAACCTCCTGAAACAGAAAATACGAGTACAAACCCTTCAAAAAATAAAAATTCCGCTGAACCTTCTGAAAAAAAACCAGCAGGTGTTACTGTAACGGTATCTGCGGACAAACTTTGCTGGATAGGTATTACAATTGATGGAAAGTACAGCCAGCTTTTTATACACAATGGAGAGAAAAAAACGTTTAAAGGTAAAAAATATGTAAAAATAAAGTTTGGTAATGCCACTCATGCTTATGTAATCGTAAACGGGAAAAATTTAGGGGTTGTAAGCAAAGGAAAGGAAGTTATGGAAGTAACATATAAAGTGGAATGAAAGATTTTGAGCCAATAGGAATTGTAAGTCTTGGTTGCCCTAAAAATATCGTTGATAGTGAACGTCTTTTGGGGAAACTTTTAACAAATAAGTTTCATGTTACTTTTGATATTGATCAAGCACATACCGTGATAATAAATACCTGTGCATTTCTGCAATCTGCACGGGAAGAAGCAGAGAACACTATTGAAGAATTTGTAATTAGAAAGAATAAAGGATTCGTTAAAAAAATAATAGTGTCGGGCTGTTACCCGTCTCTTACGGGGAAAAAGTTGCTTAAAGAATTTCCTGAAGTTGATGCTCTAACCGGTACGAACGATCTTGGAAAAATTATTAGTGCCATAACGAGCAAAAGAGGTATTTTTATTAACAAGAAATTTGAATATGAAAGAATCCCACGTTTTCCTATTACACTCCCTCATTATGAATACCTTAAAATTGCGGATGGATGTGATCACAATTGTTCTTTTTGCTTAATACCTAAAATAAAAGGTACAGTGCACAGTTTTGATATGGGGTTTCTTTTTGATGAGGCAAGCCAACTTGTAGAGAATGGAGTAAAAGAAATTGTTCTTATTGCTCAGGATACAACACGGTACGGAATAGACTTATACGGGAAAAATATGCTTTTGCCTTTGCTAGAAAAACTTAATAAAATCAGGCGTTTAGAGTGGATAAGATTGCTGTATACATATCCCTCAGAGGTAAATAAGGAACTTATCCAATATATTGCGGGGAATAATAAAACCGTACCCTATATTGATGTGCCTGTTCAACATATCAATAGTGGCATTTTAAATAAGATGCGTAGAATTGGCGGAAAATCACAGATAGAAAAAATGGTTGGCATGCTCAAGAAGAATCATATATCTATAAGAACAACTGTAATAACCGGCTTTCCGGGTGAAACAGAAAAAGAATTTGATGAACTAAAATCTTTCATTACAGATGTACGTTTCGAGCATCTTGGTGCTTTTGCGTTTTCCAGAGAGAAGGGCACAGAAAGTTACAAAATGAGCGGGCAGGTATCAGAGAAAGTTAAACTAAAAAGAAAACAAGAGATAGAGGAACTTCAGTTAAAAATAAATAATAAAAGATTAAAGGGCATGATAGGGAAAACGGTTCCTATAATTATAGATTACTTCAATGAGAAAATGGGTAATCATATAGGACGTACTGAATTTGATGCACCCGAGATTGATAACTTTGTCGTGGTGAATGGAAATGTAGATGAAGGCAGTATTTATAATGCGAAAATTGTAGGGGCGGATTCCGAAAAACTTTTTGCCGAAGTGAAGCAATGAGATTATTTATTGCACTAAAAACCGTATCGAATAAGGAATCTATCTTTTCTGTGGAAAAATTGCTGATGCATAAGTTCTTGAATGTAAAATGGGTCGAAAGGGTAAATTTGCATCTTACTTTAAAATTTCTCGGGGAAAAACAGGAAAAAGATATCTATGGAATTAACAGAGTTATATCTAATATTGCTAACACCCAAAAGCCATTTTCATTTTCTTATCACGGCGTATCGGCCTTTCCTAACAAAAAGTATGCGAAAATAATTTTCCTTGCGGTCCAGGACCCTAATAATATTGTAAAATTGATGGTTATGTTAGATAAAAATCTTTATACCCTTGGATTTAAGTTGAATAAAAGTTATATGCCGCATCTTACGCTTGGTAGGATAAGACGGAATGTTATAAACTTAAATGAAATAGGTAATGTGGACTTTGACGTTATTTCCGTAAAAGCAATTGGTATCTCTCTCGTAAGAAGTATACTTTCTTCCAATGGTCCGGTTTATGAAGAAATTTCATCATTTGGATTCGCATAAAAATGAAGTATAATAAAAATGTATCTGAGTAAATTAATGAAAAAGAGAGGTATAAAATATGGCGGATAAGGAAAAATTAAATAAAGAAAACGCTTTAAAACTTGCTATGGCGCAGGTTGAAAAACAATTTGGCAAGGGTTCTGTTATGCGCCTTGGCGATAAAAAAGCACGCCTTGAAATAGAAGCGATTCCCACTGGTATTTTATCTTTGGATGTTGCATTAGGGGTGGGAGGATTTCCGCGCGGTAGAATCATTGAGATATATGGCCCTGAGGGCACAGGCAAAACTACTCTTGCCCTCGAGGCGATATCAAATGCACAAAAGATGGGTGGAAAAGCACTTTTTGTTGATGTTGAACATGCGTTTTCCCCGGAATATGCTGCGAATATTGGTGTTAATGTGGATGATCTTATTATATCCCAGCCGGATTATGCAGAGCAGGCATTGGAAATAATCGATACTTTTGTGTGCTCTGCCGCGGTAGATATCATAGTACTTGATTCCGTAGCAGCTCTTGTGCCAAAAACAGAACTGGAGGGAGACATGGGGAGCTCGTTTATGGGCGTTCAGGCACGTCTTATGTCTCAGGCTTTAAGAAAATTAACGGGTTCCATAAGTAAGTCAAAAACCTGTGTAATTTTTATAAATCAGCTCAGGGAGAAAATTGGCGTAGTATATGGTAATCCCGAAGTTACTCCCGGAGGTAGAGCACTTAAATTTTATTCCTCCGTTAGACTTGATATAAGAAGAGTAGAATCCATTAAAGAGAAGGGCGTTATTATCGGAAATAGATTAAGAATAAAAGCGGTGAAAAATAAAGTTGCTCCCCCATATAAAGAAGCAATAGTTGATTTAGTTTTCGGAAAAGGCGTATCAAAGCTTGCCGATCTATTTGATGTTGCCGTTAAGGAAGGAATTGTGAAAAAGGCAGGTTCCTATTATTCTTATGGTGATATAAAACTTGGACAGGGAAGAGACAATGCAATAAATCTTGTTAAGTCCAACGAAGAATTGTTAGAGAAAATAAAGAAAGAGGTCAATGATAAACTATTTTCCGAAAAAGAACGGGCAGAAACGGAAAAAAAGTGAGAGTTCTTTAAACTACGCACTAAGGTTAATTGCAAGAAGGGATTATTCACGATTTGAGTTAAGTAAAAAATTAAATAAGAAGTTTGAAGAAGAAGAAGTTAAAAATACAATTGATAAATTAGTTGAGCGAGGGTTTCTTTCGGATGAACGGTACATTAAAAGGATTATTGAAAAATATGCTTTTATTAAAAAATACGGGTATCTTAAAGTTCAATATGAACTTTTACATAGAGGTGTTGAATACTCCGTTTTTAATCTTATTTTAGAAGCGGAATATTCCGAAGAGAAGGAGAGAGAAAATGCACTTTCCATTTCCGGCAAAAGGCCTTTTGATAAATTAAAGGGGTATCTCGTAAGTCGTGGTTACCGTCTATATGTTATCCGGGAAGTCCTTGCCGAGCTAAAGAATAAATAGGAGGTGAGGATAGTGAATGGCTTACAGGTTCCATATATTTTGTACTTGGTAATTACGGTATTAATGCTTTTAATTGGGTTTGTGTTGGGCTTTATCTTCGAAGGCTATATTTATAAGACTAAAATAAGCTCGATTGACCAGTACAAGAAAAGTAAGAAGGAGGAAGCGGAAAAGGATATAGAAGCAAAAAAACGTGAAATGAGAATCCAAATGAAAGAAGAAACAGAACGTAAACAAATAGAACTCCAAAGAAGAAGAAAGGAAGAACAAAAACAAATTCAAGAGATAGAATCCCGTCTTTTACATAAGGAAGAACTTGCGGAGAGAAAATCTTCTGCCGCAGAACATAAAGAACGTGAACTTATTAAAAGAGAAGAAGAATTAAAGTCCCTACAGAAGGAAGCAGAAGATAAACTGAAAGAGATTGGGGCGGAATATTATAGAGTTGCAAGCCTTTCTCCCGAGGAAGCAAAAAAAATTGTAATAGATAATATGGAGAAGGGATTAGAGCATGAATATTCCAGAAAGCTTAAGGATATGGAAAAGGAATTAGAGCAGAATGTGGGGGAAAAAGCTAAAGTAATACTTTCGGAAGCCATGGAACGTTGTGCTACAGATTATGTTTCCGAAACAACGGTTTCTGTTGTTCCGTTGCCGTCCGAAGAATTAAAAGGTAGAATTATAGGGAGAGAGGGGAGAAACATAAGAACATTTGAAACTCTTACAGGTGTGGATATTCTTGTAGATGATACACCGGAAGCAGTGACTCTTTCCTGTTTTGACCCCATAAGAAGAGAAGTTGCAAGACATGCACTTGAACATCTTATCATTGATGGCAGAATCCATCCTGCACGTATTGAGGACTTTGTTCAAGAAGCAGACAAAGAAGTGGAACAAATGATTTTGAAAGAGGCGGATAATGCACTTCTCACTGTGTCAGTTTATAATGTACCCATGGAATTAAAAAAACTTGTCGGAAAAATGAAGTTTAGAACAAGCTTCGGACAAAATCTTCTTCGCCACTCCATAGAAACCGCAACAATTTCGGAAATATTGGCGGCTGAACTTGGTGAAAATGTTACACTTGCAAAAAGAGCAGGATTCCTTCACGATATTGGCAAAGTAATGGGAAGCGAAATTGAGGGTCCACATGCGCTCATTGGAGCTGATCTTTTGAAACGATATGGTGAAAATCCGCTCGTGGTCCATGCTGTTGCAGCTCACCACAATGAGGTGAAGCCTGAAACAGTAATTGATGTAATTGTTCAGATTGCAGATACTCTTTCTGCTACTCGTCCGGGGGCAAGAAGAGAAAACCTTGAAATGTACATTAAAAGACTGGAAGAAATAGAAAAAATTGCCATGTCTGTTCCCGGGATAAGGAAGGCTTTTGTTGTGCAGGCAGGAAGGGAAGTGCGTATAATGGCTAACCCCATAGAGGTTAACGAAGATCTTGCTGCTAAGATTTCTCATGATATTGCAAAGAAAATAGAAGAGGAGGTTGTATATCCAGGCATAATCAAAGTAACTGTCGTAAGAGAAACTCGTTACACGGATTATGCAAAATAGTATAAAATTCCCGGAAGAAATTAAATCTCTCCCTCTGCTGCCCGGAGTTTATATTATGAAAGGAGTGCAGGGGGAGGTTATTTATATAGGAAAAGCAAAATTATTGCGGAAACGAGTTTCTTCTTATATGAGTCCTAAAGATACGAAAACCGCTTCACTGATAAAACATATAAAAAATGTCAGTTTTATAGTAACATCTTCCGGTGAAGAAGCTCTCCTTTTAGAGAATAATTTAATAAAGAAACATCGCCCGAAATATAATATCCGTCTTGTTGATGATGAAAACTATCCATACATAAAGATTACGAATGATAAGTATCCGAGGCTTTTAAAAGTTTATCGTATTAGAGGGGAGAATGGAGAATACTTCGGACCGTTTCCGCACGGAAAAGCAATTGATCTTACGTTAAAAGCAATAAGAAAAATTTTTCCCGTAAGAACCTGCAATATTAAGATTAAGGGAGATAAGGTGCTTGAGCCTTGTTTGCTATATCATCTGGGGCTTTGTGTTGCACCTTGTGCAAATAAAATTTCTCTCAAGGAATATCTAAATATAATAGAATCCTTAAAGTTATTTCTCCTGGGAAACGGGGAAAAAATTGTGCGGGATTTGCAAAGGGAAATGGAAAAAGCCAAAAATAGCCTGGAGTTTGAAAAAGCCGCAATCTATAGAGATGAGATAAAAGGTGTTATTTCTGTTATGGAAAAACAGAGGGTTGTTTCCGAAAAAAGAATTTCTTTTGACTTGTTTGCGCTCTGCAAGAAAAGAACAAAGGCAGTAATTGTTAAGCTAGGGGTAAGAAACGGACGTGTGGTTTCTTCTTATCCGTTTGTGTTAAATATACCTGCTAAATCCGAAAAAAGTACAATTATAGAAGTATTTTTGGCACAAAATCCTTTTCACGCGAGCTTTAAGAGAATATATGTACCTGTAAAGTTACCTGAGCGGAAAATTTTGGAAAATCTTCTCTCGGAAAAAAATGGTAAAACGGTTAAAATATCGCTTCCGTATGGAAAATTGCAGAAAAGTCTTACCGAAATGGCACGTGAGAATGCTTGCGTGCACCTAAACAATTATCTTGAACGAAGAAAATTATTGAAGGAAAAAAAGACACTTGAAGAGTTGAAAAATGCGCTTAATTTGGAGTTCCTTCCTACAAGAATAGAAGGGTATGATATTTCCAATGTATCTGGCAAAGATGCTGTTGGTTCTATGGTTGTTTTTACAAATGGAAGGTCGGATAGGAATCAATACAGAAAATTTAAAATTAAATTTGTAGAAGGCCCTAATGATTACGCAATGATAAAGGAAGTATTATTCAGACGTTTTAAAGAAAAAAAGGAACATTTTGCGAAGCAGAATCCGGATTTGTTACTTATAGACGGTGGAAAGGGGCAACTTGATGCTGCGGTAAGCATTAAAAAATTGCTGAACCTTAATGTTGCAATTGCTTCTCTTGCAAAAAAAGAGGAGTTAGTGTTTGTGGAGGGTATAAACGAGCCTATTCGGTTAAGTAAACGTTCGGAAATGCTAAAATTATTGCAGAGAGTTAGGGATGAATCACACCGTTTTGCCAAGGCGTATTTTACAAAATTGCACGATTCTGTTATACTTAAAAAGGAGGAATAGCAATGGTAGCAAGAATTTTAACATCGTGGGCGGTTAATATAATTTCCTTTTTTATTGTAAGTAGGTTATTACATGGATTTAAATTTAGTAATTTTTGGAGTATTGTTGCAGCAGGTATTCTACTGGGTATTGTAAATGCCACTTTTAAGCCTGTTCTTATTATTGTTTCCCTTCCTGTAAATATACTATCACTTGGATTATTTCTATTTGTTATAAATGGGATAATTATCGAGATTGTTGCTGTGTTAGACTCGGGTTTTACCATATCATCTTTTTGGGATGCAGTCGTAGGGTCTTTGCTTCTTTCCTTTTTTAGCATGATAATTACTACGATCTTGTTTCCGCGTAATCGTACCGCATAAATTGTGAAAAAGGTCATTAGAAAGGCAATACTTGTAGAAGTTGTTCAACGTGATAAAAGAGAAATTTCAGAAGCTTCTCTTAGCGAATTTCGTTTTCTAGTGCAAACGCTAGGGGTAGAAATTGTTGGTGAAACTACTCAAGCAATGAGACAACCTAATTATGCATTTTTTCTTGGCAAAGGAAAAGTTGGTGAAATTAAACAGATAGTAAAATTACTGAATGCCGACTTCGTTTTTGCAGACATAACACTTACTTACCTTCAGCTAAGAAATCTTACAAAAGAGATAGGAATTCCTGTTATAGATAGGCCGCATCTAATATTAATGATTTTTGCAATGCGTGCAAAGACAAAAGAGGGAAAACTTCAAGTTGAGCTTTCAGAGCTTAAAATGCATTTACCTGAAATTGTTCATAACGGCATATTTATGGATCAGCAAACGGGTTCTGAAATAGGACTTAAAGGGCCAGGTGAAAAGAAAACGGAATTAAAGAAGAGGTATATAGAGAAAAGAATAAAGCTGCTTGAGGAAAGGCTAAAAATCATTGAAAGACAAAGAGAGTTAAGAAGAAAAAAGCGAAGAAAAGGTAATATTCCAATTATTGCACTTATCGGATATACAAACAGCGGCAAATCCACTTTGCTAAATAGACTTACAAATACGAATACATATGTGGAAAATATGTTTTTTTCAACACTTGACACATTAGTGCGTGAAGGAAAATTAGATGAGCAAACAGAAGTGCTTTTTGTCGATACAATAGGCTTTATTCGAGATCTTCCGCCAATGTTAATTTATTCATTCCATTCTACTCTTGAGGAGATTTTAGATGCTTGGGTGATTTTACATATTGTAGATGTTTCCGTTCCTGATTTTGTAGCGAAGATGAAATCGGTCCTTGCTACTATAAATGAATTAAACGCATCACAAATACCAAGGATGCTTGTTTTTAATAAAATAGATAAAATAAGTGAAGAAAAACGCATTATTTTGCAGGAAAGGTTCAGAAACGCAATTTTTATTTCCGCTCTTAAAGGACTTGAAATTGACACACTGAAAACAAAAATGAAAGAAGAAATTTCGAAGTTATATATTCGTGTTAAATTGCTGATACCTTACGAAGAGCCAAAGGTACTTTCGTATGTTTATTCAGAGGTAAATGTAATTTCCGTTAAGAATATAAAAAATGGTGCTCTTATTATTGCCGAAGGCTTCAGAGAAAATATGGAAAAATTTAAAAAATATTTTGTTATAAGCTATTGAAAATCTTGTCGTTATGTGTAAAATCTAAGTAATGAATAATGTAAACTATGTGGATCTTGTAGTTTTTATAATTCTTATAATTGAAATTATTAAAGGCATAAGAAGTGGTATTATTGTGCCGTTATTTGATATTGCAGGTTTAATTTTCGGTTGGATTGTTGCTAAAGCAAATGCTGTTAAACTTGCTCCTATTATGGATAAAAACTTTCATATTATGTCCTTTCTTACTGCAAAAATTATGCCGTTAGTAAAGTTACCTGAAATTATAGGGAATGCACCTGCTACACAACAAAATCTGAGTGCTGCTTTCTACTCTATTCATCTTCCTGTATTTATTCAAAATTTTCTGCTTTCAAACTTGCAGGCAGAACAGACTTTAACTGTGCAGCAGTACATAGTTCATAGTATTTCGTACAGTATTCTGATTGGTATATCTTTTTTAGTTTTGTTTATTCTTATTTTATTAATCTTCAGAGTTGCAGGTGTACTTGTAAAAAAAGGTATCAGAGTAAGCCCGTTTCTCAGATGGGCTGACATTTTTTTTGGTTCGATTTTTAAATTTAGTATCGCGTTCATAGTTTTATACATTATTGCAGAAGTTATTGTAATGTCGTCCGGCTATTTGCATATAGGCGATACCGGTTTTATCGGCCAACTTGAAGCTTCCAAATTTTACGGGGTAGGTTCGGTTGTTCTGCCGTTTTTAAAGACAAAAGTTATCCAAATTATAACCCCTCTTATAAAATGAGAATAGATGAATTTAACTACAACCTCCCCAAGGGTTTAATCGCTCAACACCCTGTTTACCCAAGAGATTATGCTAAACTCATGGTCCTGAACAAGAAAAATCACAAAATCTCTCGCCTAAAATTCTTTGATATGGAACGATTTTTTAAAAATGGTGATGTGCTTGTTTTAAATAATACAAAGGTAATCCGTGCAAGAGTGAAGGGCATAAATGCCGAAACAGGAGGAAAAAGAGAAATTTTTCTTTTGAAGCAAGATGCAGGATATTATTGGAAGGCACTTACTCGGCCCAACAAACGCATACACGAGGGAGACAAGATTCTTATCAGTAAAGGTGAAGGTATCTATGCGGAGATTGTAGAAAAGAGTGAAACCGGAGAAAATATGGTGAAGTTTTCGTCAGAAGGCAACTTATCTATGAGAGAAATTCTACTAAAAATAGGTGATGTACCTCTTCCCCCGTACATAAAAGGTAGAATTACCGTTGAAGACGAATATCAGACAATTTTTGCCCGGAGTGAAGGTGCGGTTGCCTCCCCAACTGCAGGTTTGCATTTTACCAGTGAACTTTTAAATAAATTCCGAAATAAAGGTGTTAAAATTGCTTATGTTACTTTGCATGTGGGGCTTGGTACGTTTAAACCGGTAAAAGAGGAAATCGTAGAACATCATAAAATGCATGAGGAAGAATTTTTTGTACCGGAGGAAACTGCTAAAATAGTGAATGAGGTGCACGCCAAAGGTGGCAGAGTATTTGCCTGTGGAACAACTGTTGTGCGAACTCTGGAAACTGCATCAACCGTTAAAGGCATTCTGAAACCACTAAGTGGAAAAACACGTTTATTTATTAAACCTGGTTATCCGTTTAAAATAACGGATGCAATTATTACGAATTTTCATTTTCCAAAAACTACTTTGCTTATGCTTGTTGCTGCGTTTGCAGGCAAAGATTTTATGCTTAAAGCGTATAAAGTTGCAGTAAAGGAGCATTACAGGTTTTATAGTTTTGGGGACGGAATGCTCATTATCTGAGGTGAATAATGGATATAAAATTTAATGTAATAAAGAAAAGTAATAGAAGTAGGGCGCGACTAACGGAATTCAAAACCAGCCATGGTAAGATTGAAACTCCCATTTTTATGCCCGTTGGGACACAGGCAACAGTAAAAACTCTTGATTCTACGGACGTGGATGATATTGGCTTTAAAATTATATTAGGTAATACGTATCACCTGTACCTTCAACCTGGTGCTGATACAATTGCCAAAGTAGGTGGTTTGCATAAATTTATGAATTGGCCCCATTCTATTTTAACGGATAGTGGTGGTTTCCAGGTGCTTTCCTTAAGAGAAATCCGTAAAATTAAAGAGAACGGAGTAGAGTTTCGCTCGTTTATAGATGGCTCGAAACATCATTTTACACCTGAGCGTGTTGTTGACATCGAGGAAAAAATCGGAGCCGATGTTATTATTCCGTTGGATATTTGCAGTGGTTATCCGAGCGATTTTGAAACAACAAGCAGGGAACTTAACATTACTCTAAAATGGGCAGAGCGTAGCTTAAAAGCAAAGAAAAGGACGGATCAGGTAATGTTTGGAGTTATTCAAGGCGGATTTTATAAAGAACTTCGTGAAAAAGCTACTAAAGAAATTTTATCAATGGGTTTTCCTGGTGTTACGCTTGGAGGCCTTAGCATAGGTGAAGAAAAGTTACTTACAAAAAATTTTGTTGATTATACTGTTTCTCTGCTTCCGGAAAATAAACCACGATACCTTATGGGCGTAGGAGATCCTCTTAGTATACTTGAATATATACGGCTTGGGGTGGATATGTTTGATTGTGTGCTTCCCACCCGTGTTGCAAGGAATAGGACACTCTTTACACGGAATGGTCCTATTAAAATTACAAAGGCAATCTATAAAGAAGATTTCACTCCTATCGAAAAAGGTTGCGAGTGCTACACCTGTAAGCACTATACTAAAGCCTATTTGAATCACCTTTTTAAAGCGAAGGAATACCTTGCGCCTCGTCTTGCTACGATCCACAATTTATTTTTTATGTACCACTTAATTCGGGACATTAAAGAGGCAATTAAGGGTGATTATTTTGAAGAATTTTATACCGATTTTAAAGAAAGGTATAAATTGCCCGGTGCTTTGTGAAGCATTTTTGGTTATATAGCGGAGGTATAAAATAAAAAAATGAAATTTGGATTTATATCCGATGTTCATGGAAACTATGATGCTTTAAAAGTTGCTTTAGAAATACTGAATGAAAGAAGTGTTGATTTTATATATTCTGCAGGAGATATTGTAGGGTACGGTCCTGAGCCTGAGAAGTGTGTTTTAGAACTTCGTAAGCATTCTATACAATCTGTTATGGGAAATCATGATTTTGCAGTGAGTAATCTCGAAGAAGAATCAAAGTTTAATGCATATGCACAGCTTGCAATACAGTGGACACGCGATAAAATCTCGGAGGATACCAGAAATTTTTTGAAATGTTTGCCATTCTCCATGGAAGGGAAGGATTTTACAATTTTTCATGGGTCGTTAGGCAAGCAAAGTTCGTTCGACTACATTATCGTACCGGAAGATGCAATTCTAAGTTTTAATAATATGAATACAAAAATTGGATTTTTTGGGCATTCGCATATCGCGGGGTGTTTTATACGGGATAAAAATGGTTTTATAAACTTTCGCCCTGCCTATGTTTCTTGCACATTAAAGTTGAAGGAGGAGAATCGTTATCTGATAAACGTTGGAAGTGTTGGGCAGCCACGAGACGGCAATTCTATGGGGTCGCTTGCTATTTTTGATACAACGGAAAAAAATATTGACATTGTAAGATTTACTTACGATGTCAATGCTGTCTATAAAAAAATTGTTGACGCTCAACTTCCCCGTTTCCTGGGTGAGCGTTTGTTTAACGGTGTTTAATTTTTCTTTTCGGTTTTTCTCTTTTTACGAAAATCTTTTAATGTAAGGATTCCGCCGAAAATGATTAGAGAGTAGTGAGTAAAAATTCTCCACATAATAATAAAGACGCCGATTAAAGGTTGTGGTATAAGTCCTGCGAATAGTGCAAGAATGCCGACTTCTGCGGTGCCACTTCCGCCTGGTGTGGGAATGTATGCTGATGCGATATAGAAAACAAGAGCCGTAATTACAATTTCCGGCCATGGTGACATTATACCCAGCCCTCTCATCAATAAAACAGGAGTAAATAATACTAACCCCCAGGACACAAAACTCAAAATGAACGTGTAGATAATACTGCTTTTATTTGCCTTAAAAATTTTATTTCTTGCTTTTTCAAAATCATCAACAACTTTTCTCATCTGTTTTATTGAGTCTTCTAATTTATTTTTTGGTACGATTCTTCTGAAAAAAGGTCTCTTTGAAAGTTTCTCTATCCAATACTCAACAATTTCCGGCTTTATAATTGCGAAGATAAATGCGGCAAAAAATATCATTGTAAAAGCAATTCCTATATTTATTAGCATGTTAACTCCCTCTGATAGGTGCCAATGAGGCTTTGCAATTGCAAACCAAAGGGGCAGTAGCAAAAATATCGTTATGCGAGTGAACGTACCTATAAACGTTTTTATTGCAACAATTGCAGTAGAATCTCCCGGCTTTACTTTATTGTTTCTTGAAAGTAGATATATCTGAAATGGTTCTCCTCCTCCTCCAGAAAAAGGGGTAATTCTTGAGAAAAAACCTCCTATCAGAAATATGTTCAGGCAATCTTTCATTGGAATTTCATATCTAAGCATTGCTGCAATAAGCTTTAAAACATATGCTTCTATAAACCAATCCAGAAACATTGAAAGAAAGGCAAGTCCCAGAAAATAGGGGCTAAATGACTTTACCAGAGAAACAAAGTTCCAGTTATGAGTGAACACAGATACAAAAATGATACCGACTAGTCCTGCAAGCAAGGCGTAAAGTGTTTCTTTAACTAAAGTCTTTTTATTAATTTTTTCTTTATCGTTTTTCATTTACATTACCCTATGCTAATATATAGGATAATAAGAAATAATCAAACAGTTAGTATTTGAATGAACTTCCACCAATAAATTCTCTCAGTATGGATGTAGGAGGAATCTCTTCGGTAACAAGAGGTAAAAAATGGGAAAAGAAATTAAGCAGCCTTAGCGCTTCTCCATATTCTTTTGCTTTGTAGTCTATTGCTCGAAGGGCGACTTCAGCTTGTACTCTCAATACTGCAAGTTCGTATACAAGTGCAGAGTTAAACATTATATCTGCGTTTTCCTGATAGGGAAATATATATTTTTCTTCCCCTTTTATTACTGTTGGCCATCGCCTAATTGTTTCTGCTGCGGAAATACCTCTAAAGTGTCTGTCCCTTACTATACGGCGTATAAGCCTGGTATCACGTGTAGGAATTCTATTTATGCTATCGATATTCAACTGGGTAAGTGCACTTACATATATTTTAAATTTGTCCTCTGCCTTTATTCTATCTGTTAATGCGGGGTTTAATCCGTGAATTCCTTCTACAATCAGAATTCCGTTTCCGTTTAATTTTATTTTTTGCCCTTTTTCGCTGCTTCCTGTGAAAAAATTGTAGTGAGGCATTTGAACTTCTTTACCATTTATCAAGGCAAGTAGTTGCTCCTGTAGAAGTTTATGATTTATTGCGTTAAAACAATCATAATCCGGTTTACCGTCGTCTGACAAAGGAGTCTTGCTTCTGTCAACAAAATAATTATCCGTTGATATCACGGTAGGCGTAAAGCCGTTTACATTAAGCTGTATTTCCAACCTTTTTGCGGAAGTTGTTTTACCGGAGGAGCTTGGACCTGCGATAAGAACAATTTTTGCACCGTGGTGTTTTATCTTATCTGCTATGTCCGAGATTTTCTTCTCATGTAAGGCTTCCTGAATTTTTATTACTTTTGATATATCTTTGTCTGCGATTGCATTATTTAGGTCCCCAGCGAAACGAACATTCAGACTTTCAACCCATTTCTTGGATTCTTGATATGTTTCAAATAGTTTTTTTCTGTCTACTATTTTGCTAACTTCATTTGTATTGTTTCTTTTTGGCAGCAGTATAAGAAAGCCTGGAGTATACGGTACTATGTCAAAAATTTTTAGCATACCTGTGCGTGGAAGCAATGGGCCTGCAAAATATACATAATATCCGTCGAGGAAATAAAGAGTAATTGTGTCTTTGGAAAGGTATCGTAAAAGTTTGATGTCGTCAAAACGTTCTTCATTCTCTAATCTATTCATGGCTTCTTCTTTAGTAAGCTCGAGCTTCTTAATTTCTATATTCTTTTTGACGAGCTCCTTCAAGCATTTCTTGATTTTTGTTACCATGGAAAGATCATTTATATCGTCAACCTCACCGTATAAAGCATCTCCGTAAGAATGTTTTATTTGCACTTTATAGTTTCTGTTTATTTTGTTTATGCAGTAGGAAACGAGGAATGCAAGTGTTCTCTCGTAGGTTCTTCTACCTTCTCCTTTATCTACGGAAAGCAACTTGATATTTGTCGTTTCTTCGGCTTTGTCTAAAAAACCCATCCTTTGGTTGTTTACAATTGCACAGGTATATGGGTAATCTATATTGCCTGCAATATTTAAAATTTTTCTTTTCATATTTTTCACCTTCTTTGTTATTATGGATTAATATTATAATCTTCTAAAAAATTTATGCAAATTAATGAATGCATTGGAAGACTATAAGCTTTGGCTTGTAGGAGGTAAAGGTAGAATTGAAAAATTTTTTGAAAAAAAATTTATGGGATGCTTTTTCTATTTCCTATATCTCTTTAATATTTTTGTTTGCAATTATCAAATGGTACATTTATCCTATATTTATAGATATCTATTACCATATTGCTGCGATGCAGGGGTACAATTTGGCAGGGGGCATTACTCTAAATGCATACTGGGAATATGCTCCCTTTGGAAGAGTTCAGCTCTACCCTCCTCTTCTTCATCTTTTTATGCTGTCTATTCTAAAAACCGGCATTCCGGTAGTTTTTATAGCAAGATTCACAAGTTTTGTGATGTTTCCACTTACTCTTATTACTCTTTGGTTTGTTACACGTAGCATATTTAATGAGAGAATAGCCTTATTTTCCGTAATATTTCTTGGAAGTATACTGTCATTTTTCTGGAAATCAGCTGTTCTTTCGGCTGCATCACTAACTCAGATTCTTGGTCTCCTTGCTTTCTATGCGATAGAAAAAGATAAGAAAATAGCCACACCAGTTCTTTTTACTTTAATGCTGTATTCGCATATTGCAATTCCTTATTTTTACTTTGCATCCTTTATTGTGTATGCGTTCTTTAGAAAAGAGAAAAGAAAGCTTATCTTTACTTCTTCACTTATATCGTTTGCTGCATTTTCTCCATGGCTTATTCACTTGCTCAAAAACATGCAATATTTGCACTCGAACAATGCTATAGCACAAAGAGATATACTTGTACCTAAATCTGTTCCCATATACATCTTTTTGTATGGTTTTGGAATAGTAGGGGCAATATATTCGATAATAAGGAAAAAAGAATATCTATGGCCATTAATCTTGTTAATTCTTCTAATTCCAATTGCGTTTTTCTATCCGAGCCGCTTCTGGGATGCGCATGCTTTTATTCCCCTATCAATACTTGCGGCATTTGGTACCTGGTACCTATGCGTGTTTATATTAAAAGCCGCTGGAAATAAGAAAACAATATCTTATGTAATACTTTTTGTTTTAATTATTGCTACGATAATTAAAACGCCTGTGTTGAATGTAAGTAAAATTCCAAACGTTTCTCTGGTAAATTCAACCCTACCTGCTCTAATCAAGGTAAATAGAAACAATGAAAGCTTATTGCGAAATGGGTCGAGAAACGATGTGCCAAATTCAATATTAAATGAACGAAATTTACAACTTGCAACTTTTATAAAGACAAAAGTCCAACAAGGGGAAACTGTTTACATACCAAATGGAGCTTTAGCAGATTTTATATTTGCATTCAGCAAGCATCCCGTAAGTTCTGGAATGCTTAAAGAGGTAAAACCTTATAAACGTCCTCTTCCGACGGATTGCGCATTTTTTATTATTCCGGGAAATGTCGAAGGCTTGCCGCCTGGCTTAAATTCGCATTTTATCCTATTTGACACGATTTCGGGATACACAATTTTTAAAAATAAATACCCTGTAGAACCTGTTATTCCGGAAAGGCCTGCTTTACCAAATTGGGCAGCATTTTTGCTCGTTTATTCCTCTATAGCTGTATCAGTTTATGATCTTGTGAAAAACAAACCTTTTGATAAGTAAAGGTTTTGTAGTAATATAAGAATATGAAAAACCAAGGGAAAAAGTATGGCGATTTTTGATGTAATTGGTCCGGTGATGATAGGGCCATCCAGTTCTCATACTGCAGGTGCAGTGCGTATCGGGTATTTTGCCAGGGAGATATTCGGAAAATTTTTTGATTCCGTTGAAATAAATCTTTACAACTCCTTTTCGGAAACAGGGAAAGGGCACGGTACTGATCTTGCAATTCTTGGTGGGCTTCTCGGATTTATGCCGGATGATTTGCGAATACTTAAATCTTTGGAATATGCACGAAAAGCAAAGTTAAGTTTTAAAATAAATTGGGCGGGAGTTAATGAAGATTATCCTGAGAATTCTGCAAAAATTATTTTTAGTAAGGACAATAAAGAATTTTTTGTTGTAGGTAGCTCCATCGGAGGTGGAAAGGTAGAGATTATAAATGTTAATGGCTATAATGTAAAAATTTCAGGAAAACACGATGTGTTAATTATACAATCCGATGATGTTCCTGGCATTGTTGCGTTTATTGCCGGTCTTATTGCAAAGAGTAGTATAAATATTGCATCTATGGATGTTGAAAGAGATTCTTCCGTAGGGGAAGCTTTTTCCGTGATAAAACTTGATAATATTGTTCCTGACAAGGAAATTAGGGAATTACGCAGTCATAAAAACATCAGAAATGTTATAAAGTTAAAGAGGTTGGAATGATCAAAAAACGCATTAAGTTCAAAACATTTTCTTCTTTGAAACAACAAGTAATTGCGAGCTCTCAAACTCTACCTGAATTTTTAAAAGTATATGAAGCGCTAAATCAAAGTACCTCCATATCGGAAGTAGAAGCTAAAATGAAATCCGTGTTGAACACAATGCGGGAGTCAATTAATAAAGGGTTGGAAAAGGCAAACGTTTCGAGAACCGGTCTTACAAATGGAGGTGCATTCAAAGTTTCTCATTTCACAAACCATCTTATCAGTAAGGAATTTACCGAGATTATTTACAATACTCTTGCCGTTTCTGAGACAAATGCTTGTATGGGGCGTATTGTTGCTGCACCCACAGCTGGGGCTTGTGGTGCTTTGCCTGCCGCACTTCTTACCGTTGCTAAATTTGAAGGTATTGACGACTCAAAGATTATAAATGCTCTTTTTGTTTCAGGAGGAATAGGAGATGTGATTGCAAATATTGCAAGTCTTGCAGGTGCAAGGCATGGATGTCAGGCTGAAATAGGATCCGCTTCTTCTATGGCGGCTGGGGCTATAGCCTCTTTATTTACAGATGATTTGAATGTTATTGAAAGTGCTGCCTCTTTTGCTATGAAAAACTTTTTAGGTCTTGTTTGCGATCCTATTGGCGGATATGTTGAGGTCCCCTGTATAAAGAGAAATGTAGCCGCAGCTTTTGATGCGATTTCTTCGGCTGAAATGGCACTTGCAGGAATTAGAACCGTGATTCCGTTTGATGAGGTTGTTCTTGCAATGAAAAGAATCGGTGAAAAAATGTCGCCAACACTAAAAGAAACGGCTGAAGGCGGACTTGCTGCAACTCCTACTGCGAAAAGATTGGTAAAGCGGTTTAGAAATGGTAAACAGGTTTCGTCAAATGAGGGGGTATAAGTGAACGTAATAGGAATTGATTTCGGGGGAACAAAAATAAATTTTACTCTTATGTCTGACAATACGGTAATTAAATCTCATAGAATTGAAACTGGCAAAATAACCAAGAAGGAAGATATTATTAAAAAGATAACAGAAGGCCTTTCTACTTTTGATAACGATTACGAAGCTGTCGGAATTGGCATTGCAGGTATGATTGACCACAAAAACGGAGAAGCTGTTTTTCTTACGAACCTTGGAGGTATCAGTCATTTTTTTCTTGCGGAAGCGCTTGAAAAGAATATCGGGAAGTCTGTTTATATAGAAAATGATGTAAACGTTGCATTATTTGGAGAGAGTAGAGTAGGCGTAATGTCCGAAAATAATAGTGGTATTTTTATTGCAGTGGGTACTGGCATAGGTGGCGCTATTATGCTTTCAGGAAAACTATATGTTGGAAAATATGGTTTTGCCGGAGAGTTCGGGCATATTACTGTCAGAGAAAATGGGTTAAGATGTGGCTGTGGAAAAAGAGGTTGCCTTGAAACAATTTCATCCGGGTCAGGTATTGAGCGTTATGTGAAAAGCAGAATAAAAAACAGAGAAACAAAGATTAACGAAATTAGTGCAAAGAAAATAATTGATTATGCGGAAAAGGGAGATATTCTTGCAGCGGAGGCTGTAAATGATGCGACCCATTTTCTTGCCAGGGTAAGCGGAGATTTAATAAACATTTTTAATCCGGAGATTATTATTTTCGGTGGGGGAGTTATGGAGTCAGATTTTATATTTGCAAAGGTAAAAAAGGAAATCTGGAAGTTTGCACTCCCGGCACTATCCAAAGATATCATTATTACGCGCAGTAAATTAAAAAATAATGCTGGCTCAATTGGTGCGGCGCTGCTTGCCGAAGAGCTTTTAAAAGGAAAAAAGATTTATATTTAAATTTATTCTTCCAGAAGCTTCGCTTTAATTTTTTTTACCGCTTTATCCATTCTGATTAGCAACAATCCTAAATTTATATTTTTCTCTGTTATCACGGCAAGAAAACCATTGCCTATGTTTGCAAATGAAACGAGCGAGGTATTTGTTTCTATGATTACCCTGCGTGTCTTGCCTGCATTCAGCATTTTTGCAACGGTGGTGCTATTTCTAAAGTTACTGGCACACATTCCTGCTACTGCATCCGGATCTATGTCAGAAGGCAATAGAGACATCACCATAAGCCCTTCGTCGCTTATAATTGCGCTACCTCTAATTCCTTCTATTTTGTTTAATTTTCTCAGCTGTTCTTCCATTGTTTTCCATCCTCCCTTGTATAATTTCTATTCCATGCGTAATTGCCTCTTTTATAACGTCTAAACATTCTATAACACCTTTAGGGTTACCTGGCAGGTTGATTATTAAGGTGTTTCCCCTTATTCCTGCCATTGCTCTTGAAAGTATGGAAAGTGGGGTAATATCATATGTTTTCATTCGCATTGCTTCTGCATACCCTGGTGCTTCTCTTTCAATCACTGCTTTTGTTGCCTCTGGCGTAACATCACGTTTTGCAAAGCCTGTGCCTCCGCTCGTGAGAATTAAATCAACTTTTTTGTTATCTGCGTAATAAATCATAGCTTTTTCCAGTTTATCCATTTCATCAGGTATTATACTGCTGTCAACAAAATTCCACCCTTGCTTTTTCACGAAGTTCTTAAGCACTGGCACAGTCTCATCTTTATTTATACCCTTACTTCTTGTATCACTTGCTATAATAGCAGCTACCTTTATCATACTTTCATAATAATAGAAAAAATAAATTAGTCAAAGGAATTTTACGATATTTATCCGCCTGTTTTATCAATTCAAATTTTTGATATAATTCTTATATGTTTGATGTTATAGTACATTTAAAGAAGACAAGCTCCACAATGGATGTAGCTAGGGAGATACTTCCTTTCCTATCCGCCCCTTTTATTGTTATTTCCGAAGAACAAAAGAGCGGTTACGGACAGTTAAACAGAAAATGGTTTTCCCCTCCAGGAGGGCTTTGGTTTACTGAAGTATTCAAGTTTTCCCTAAATGAGCCCTTATCTCTTTTTACTTCGGTGATTATTATAAATGTGCTTGGAAGGTATATTAGTGATATAAAGGTAAAATGGCCAAACGACATTTATTTGCATGGGAAAAAGCTTGCAGGTATATTAACTGACATTGCGAACGAAACGGCAATTGTGGGAATAGGAATAAATGTAGAGAATGATATTCCCGACAAGATAAAAGGTATTTCAACTTCACTAATAAGCTGCACATCTTTGGATAAGTACATTCTTTTTAAGGAAATTTTGGCGGAACAGAACAAACAGTGGAAAATATTTATGAAGGAGGGATTTATGCCTTTTATGGATTTTTACAACTCTCACCTTATATTTCTAAACAAAAAAATCAAGATTAGAAGTAAAAGTATAGTAGAAGGAATGGTACTTGGAGTAAACAAAAATGGTGCTCTTTTAATTAAAACGAAAAGTGAAGTTGAATCCATTTTTTCCGGTACGGTTTTAAAGTTTTAA
>CAYYKP010000010.1:0-26611 GCA_964468055.1 uncultured Caldisericales bacterium | reverse complement strand
ATTAATGAAACCTGAGATGGGAAAAGATGTTAGTATCTTAATGAAAAATCGGAAATATTAATCCTATAATAACCAGGCTTTGTGGTAAAATGTCAGCATAAAGTATATGGCACTATTTATACCGATATATAAAAATAACCAGATTTTTGCAAAATCATAGAAAAATGCTTCCGGAAACATTTCTATCAATTTTGTGTTTTCGGGAAGTAGCCAAAAATCGTTACGGAATGCAATTTTATGAAAAATAATAAATACCTCGTTAAAATTTATAAATGATGCGGTAATCAGTAAAAGCATAACAACAATAGAAATAAACGCAGATATTCTTATGATATTTATTTTATTTTTTATCCGTAAAAAACATACAACAAAAAGAAGCAGGCAAAGTATCATTAGGAAAAAAGAGGCCCGAATGAGACCCTTTACATCTTTCATATGAACAATTTCTCTTTCTGTAAAATAATTCTTTATTACGGATCCATTTCCTCTATGTATCTCCAATATGTCATCACTTGAAAATAAATAATTTGCAATCTGCATAGAGTAATTTACATACTGTCTTTCAGAAAGCCCTGAAAAAAAAATTTCCATTTTATGAGCATTATACTCATATTTGTAAAACGGTTTTGCAAAAAACAACGAGAAAAAAATGGCTAACAAGAGAAAAAGAGAAAAAGCAACACCAAGAACAATTTTAAGCATTTTCATTACTTAATATCTCCCATAAAAGAATAATAGATCCTTTCTTACTAAGGGGCTTATTATCATTTCCACATTTTGGAGAATATATACAAGAAGGACATCCATCTGTACAGGAACATGTGGAAACAGTTTTGTACGCTGCACTGACAAGTTCTTCAAATTTTTCGAAACCTTTCTCGGAAAGTCCTACCCCCCCCTCTATGCCATCATAAACAAAGATTGTAGGACGGTTTGTATCAGGATGCAAAGGATGAGAAACACCACCCACGTCATTCCTGTCACACACAACAATAAGAGGCATCATTGCAACAAGTAAATGTTCTGCTGCATGGATTGTACCTGGAATTTCTTCACCGCTTCCTACAATAGTTTTTTCCATTTTTTCAGTTAAAGAAAACCAGAATGATTTTGTTTCAAATTGTGTTTCAGGCAAATCAATCTCTTCAGCACCAATTTTTTGGTCGGTCCCATACTGTTTTCTTACAAATCCTATCACACGCTCACTTACACGCACACTACCAAAATATAAATTCATACCTAATACTCTTTTTTTCTCAATTACCTTTAAAACTTCTATCTTATGAATAGAAAGAGAATCTGTATAATAATTCACCTTTTTTTTTCTAAGCAGTGCAAATTTATCCTCTATGTTTAGCTCTGTAACGGTATATGTTTCAGATCTATGCAGATAAACTGCGCCCTTAAAAACTTCTTCAAGTGCGCGTTTAAAAGAAACACGTTCTATGGTTTCGTCAGTATCCATATCAATAAGTTCTATCTGCTGAAGTCCACTTCCTCTGATGCTTACTTTTGCCGCAGGATAGTCACGCCCCGTGTAATAAAACCTATTTACGCGTTTTTTAAGTATTCTACGCCTCCCAAGATCTTCCGCAATTTCCACACTACTTTTTCCAAAGTATTCCCTATCCAAATCTATCTCAAGTGGCAATTCAAAAGCAGCACATTTAAGATGCGGGGATAGAACATAAAAATTTTCAGGATTTATAGTAACACTTTCAAAGTGTTTTTTGAAAAGATAATTCGGATCTTTCACGAAGTATTGATCCAAAGGATTTGAAGATGTAATAAAAATTGTTATAGATTCCTTTTTCCTTCCGGAGCGGCCTGATTCTTGAAATAAACTGGAAATTGTTCCGGGGTACCCAACAATCACGGTTGCATCCAGATCTCCTATATCTATACCAAGCTCAAGTGCATTTGTCGCAACAACACCAAATAATTCTCCTTTTTTCAATTTCTTTTCAATTTCTCTGCGTTCGGATTTAAGGTAGCCCGCTCTATATGCAGAAACAAGCTTTTTTGTATCTTCATTAAGACTTGATTGCAAATATTTTGTAATAAGTTCTACTCCCTGTCTTGAACGGGAAAAAGCAATTGTATGAATGCCACTTTCAATAAGAAATTTTAAAACCCATACTGCTTCTTTATATGAACTCCTCCGTACGTTTGTCTTTTTATTTACGAGAGCAGGGTTGAATATTACAAAAGCTTTCCTATACGGAGGCACGTCAAAGCCTCCTACACGTTGAAATCTTTCACCGACAAGATTAAGTGAGAATTCCTCTGGGTTTTCAATCGTTGCGGACGCAAGGATAAATTGAGGAAAGCTACCATACGAATGAGCAACACGCCTTAGCCTTCGCATGATTTCTGACATATGTGTCCCCAAAATGCCGCTGTAATAATGTGCCTCATCTATAACAACAAATTTCAGCCTTGAGAAAAATTTGGCCCAGCTCGTATGATTCGGCAGAATCCCCATATGCAGCAAGTCAGGATTTGATATAATAAGCCTTCCATATTTACGAAGGAACAGACGTGAACTCCGGTTAGTATCTCCATCATAAACACCAAAAGGAAATTCCTCCCCTATTATATTAGTAATTTTTTCAGCTTGGTCATGTGCAAGTGCTTTTGTGGGATAGAGGTAAAGCGCAGTAGATTTTTTATCCCTAAATAATTTGTCCAACACCGGAACATTGAATGCAATAGTTTTTCCCGTAGAGGTTGCAGTAGTTAAAATAACGTTTTTACCCTCTTTTATATATTGTAAAGTTTTTAATTGATGAGAGTAAAGTCCTGCTATATTCTGCGTATTTAGATAGTCTTTTATGCGAGAATCTATTCCGTCTGCTAAGGGATAAACCAACGGAGCTTCCCCATTAATATCAAAAACTTTTGCTATCTGGTTTGTATATTTCTTATTTTGCTTTAACTTACTTAAAATTTCTGAAACCATGCTCAAATTATAGGTTAAAATTCAATTTATAAAAGAAGCTAAAATATCATATAATACATGCGGAGGCAATAATGGAAGATAAACTTATTAAACTTAAAAGAATTGTAGAGAAAGAACTCGCATCATCGGCACACGATATTGAACACACATTTAGAGTAACCGACCTTGCAAAAAAAATTGCGAAGAACGAAAATGCAGATATGAATGTAATAGAAATCGCGGCACTACTCCATGATATAGCGCGAGTAAAAGAAGATAGCGATAAAAGTGGAAAAACCGATCATGCGGTTTTAGGTGCAAAAATGGCAGAACAAATTTTAAGAAGATTTAACTACCCCGAAAAAACCGTACAAAATGTGGTACACTGCATAAGCACACACCGTTTTCGTGGAAATAATGCACCAAAGACAATTGAAGCAAAAATTCTATTCGACGCGGATAAGCTTGATGCAATCGGAGCGGTAGGTATTGCCCGTGCTTATATAATAGCGGGTGAACGCGGAGAGCCATTATATCGCGAAGAAAATAATATGGAAAAATATAAAGCTGACAATTTGGTGGGAGGAAAACTTACGGGAAGAATAAAAGATATTAGTAAGCATTCGGTAAATATTGAATATGAGACAAAGTTTAAAAAAATACCCGATAGATTATTTACAAAAAGCGCAAAAGAAATTGCAACTAAAAGATTGTTGTTCATGAACGTATTTTTCGAGAAACTCAAAAATGAGATCAAAGGAGATGAATAGCATACTGAAAACAAAACAGGAAGGATGCTTAAGATGGAGGCAAATATTTTTAAAACTATGGATGTATCTTTCACTTGAAGTTTAAGAATTGAAAAACATCGGAAGAGGATTTAAATTTGTACAAGATAATTTGGGAAAAGGATTAACTTCATTAAATAAACGTAGAAACTTTTAATCTTACATCATAACTGCATTCTAAGACCAAAAAAATAAAACAAACTATGATTATTCAAGATACTTGTAAAAACCGCAGAAAATGAATATAATTATTCTAAGTTGGAGGTGACAATGAGTGAGTTTCGGTGAGATTGCAAAAAATATCGAATCATATCTTGAAGACAAAAAGTTAAGCTTTAAAAAAACGGTCAACGCTGATTCCATTATATTTGAAAATATTCGGGTTGGCAATCAAACGGTTATTGCTATTATCCAAAGCTCAATAAATATTTTTGTACGGTTAACAACAGATAAAGATGTAAAAATTATGAATACAACCTGTAGAGATATTCGTGAAAAATATAAAAACATTGACTGTATTATAAGAAAAAACAATAAAGTCACCCTATTTAAAATTCGTCTGCCGATCAATAAAAGCATTCTGTTCTCTTCCATCTTTGACGGTATTGTTGAAAAACTTGTAAAAGAATTGCCACCATTTATATTAGGCCTCGTTACAGAGGATGTCGACAAATTCTTTATAAATCAATACAAACTGTGGAAATCCATTCCACCCGAAGAACAATCTAAAATGCTTGAAGACATATTAATATTAAAAGAAAAATACTTTCGAAGCATAAAAACAAAGAAAGGCATTGTAACAAAACTTAATAAACTAAAGGTTTTTATGGCAACCGAGAACAAAGCGGTAGAGGATAAACAACTACTTAAAATGGCTTTTGGTGAAGATTTTTCGGAATCATTCGAATTTTACTTGATTGATTACGCAGCAATCTTCCGAGCCGTAGAATTGGGACTCATTAAACTTACCTTGACAGACTTTTTCGAAAACTACGATACCGGGAGGAAAAAATGAAAAAAATTTCATTTATCGGAACAGGCACTATGGCCACAGCAATGATAAAGTGCACTTTAGAGAAAACCGTTTATATAAAAGACAATATAATGGGAAGCGCTCCAAGGAAAAAACGTGTGGATGAAATAAAAAAACGCTTTGACGTAAATATGACACAAAACAATGTTGAGGCTACACAATTCGGAGACATCATTGTATTATCTATAAAACCGCAGGTTTTTCCTAAAATTGCACAAGAGATTAAAGATGCTTTAAATGATAATCAAATCGTTCTTTCTATTATGGCAGGGGTCTCCATAGAGAGCTTACAAGGAGAACTGATGCATAAAAAAATAGTACGAGTTATGCCGAATACACCTGCACAAATAGGTCAAGGCATGAGTGTATGGACTGTTACAAAAGAGGTTTCCGATGATGAAAAAGAAGAAATTCGCCTAATTCTTTCCTCAATGGGAAAAGAACTTTTCGTGGAGGACGAAGCATATATAGATATGGCAACAGCCCTTAGCGCAACGGGTCCTGCATATGTATTTCTCTTTTTAGAAGCAATGATTTCCGCCGGAGTACATTTGGGTTTCTCCAGAAGAGTGGCAAAGGAACTTGTATATCAAACTGCACTTGGTTCGGTGTTATTTGCAATAAATTCCGCAAAGCATACCGCAGAACTTAGAGATATGGTAACGTCTCCCGGAGGAACCACAACAGAAGCACTCTATGAACTTGAAAAAGGCGGCATGCGGACCGTATTGGAAAAAGCAGTTTATGCAGCATATAAACGAGCAGGATATCTTAAAAAAGCTGGAAAGAAGCAAAAATAACAGGAGGGTATATGGGAACAGAAATTGAAGTAAAGCTTGCGGCATCACAAAAAATGTTGGAAAGAATTGAAAACATAGATGAAATACTGAACTGGAATGTAAAGAGAAACGGCACTATTCACCTCGTAAGTCACTACTTTGATACTCCTGGATTTAACCTCTTGTATAATAATTTTGCATATAGGCTAAGGGAAGAAAATGAAAATCGTGTAGCAACCCTAAAAGCAAACGGAAAAAAAAGAAACGGAATATACATACGGGAAGAGATTAATAAAGCATTGTTAAATGGCGAAGATGTATCAAGCAAATACTTTATTAAAAAACACTTTCCCCAGGTATTAGAAGTAGCTAAAGGTAAGCCTCTAGATGAAGTACTCATGGTAAACAACAATAGACATATTCTTCACATTACAAGAAATAATTCTTTCATAGAGGCATCTTTAGACTTCTTATACTTTATAAAAGGAAGGAGAAAAATACCCTACAATGAAATAGAGCTTGAACTTAAAGAAGGTAGCGAAGAAGAACTTGCAGAATGTTCGTCTTATCTCAGACTTAATTATCATCTTTCCCTTTCCGGCGCATCAAAATACGAAATGGGATTAAGAAGCTTCAATCTGATTCCTTTATACTAATTTTTAAATAGGTTATTAAAATCTATCCATATGTTAAAGGCGGTGCATTACAGCACCGCCTTTAACATACTCACAGTATTTCCCTTAATTTATTATGACGCTTTTCTCTATCACGCACAAAATGCTCAATTCCTTCAAATACATGCCCCGGATCAAGGTGTGCTTCCTCTATTACTTCATCAAGTGTTCCACCCGTACGCCAGTTGCTATCCCAATCAGAAGAAAGGGAGTATTCTTTGACAACAGGGTTTGCAATCCACTTATACATGAGCTTTATCGACTCATTTGTAATAACCATTGCATCGTTGAAATATTTCCACGGAAGAACACTGTCTTTGTACTCTTTCGATTCTCTTCTAAAAAGTTCATAGCTTGGTGCGGCAACAATCCTTACATTTATTCCTGATTTCCTTAATTCACCGAGCACCTTTATAACACTAAGCGTAGAACTTGTACCTTGTACAATAACTGTGCCCATCTTCTCTTTTCCTTCTTCAAAATCTTTCAATACATAGGCCCCATGTGCAGCTTCCATATAGGAACCAAGGCCAAGTGCTTTTCTATCCGGAATCTCCACCTTAGGACGCGTAAGCACTAAAACTATTATGGGGATATCCAACTGAAGGGCTCTACCCAAAAGCACAGGTACCTCATTGAATTCCCACGGGATAAGATCCATTACTTTTCCTTCGGGGAACATGTCTCTCACTCCGGGAGCATAAATCCCAAAATGTGTACGAGAATCATCTGCTGTTTCCGGACCGGAGTGCCCTTCAACCCAAATTGTTTTACCTAACTTTATAGGGCAGTCCTGTGCCATCTGCGAATATATTCTCATCATACCATATTTTAAATACGAAAAAGAGCCATATGTAGAGCAAGTAGAATAGAAACCAAGAAACTCCTTACGAGGATCCTTTGCGAGATTTACAGCCTCCGTGCCAACAGAGATTCCCGAATTAACGAATTCCGTAATTTCCTGTGGTAAAAGCACACCATCAGGATTATTTTTCTTATCATACCATCCATATCCCGGAAAATCACCAAACGATTCTGCAAAACCAGAAATCTTGGTAGAGCCAGCCAAATCAGCCGACATCGCTATAAATAGAGGCCTACCGTATTTTTTCGCACTATATGCATTTACCCATGCGCCCCATTTGCTATAAGCATCTCTATTTGCAGCCTTTGTACCAGGCAGCGCAAAAAGTTCCTTCGGATAATTCCTATAATCAGTAAGAGTCTCATCATAAATTGGATTTTGATCAGATTTGTCAGAGATTTTTAACGTAGGTATCTCATCCGGAACAGAATCTCCAATTTCTACAAGCTTATCGGTAAGATAATTCATCAGTTCTTTATCATCATAAATAACTTTCATCGCAACATCAATATTGGCTTTGAACCGTTCATAGATCTCTTTTTCCGTTTTTGGAGCAGGTTCTCCATACCCAACAAATTTCACACCATATTTATCCTGAAAAGGTTTTTTTGTTTCCCAGAAAATTTCAGAGTCCATTTTATGGGGAGAGCCATGGGATTTATTATCATATTTCAGATAGCCTCTACCCTTTCGCGTTTTAAACCAACCTGCATTAGGTACAAACTTTTCAATCTTTCCGGCATTGAACAAGTCACTTATAACTCTCAAAACTTCATTATAGTCAGAGCCCTTTTCAGTTCCGAGTACTCTCCACCCATGGCAGGAAAACCAATCCTGCGGGCCGCCATATACTGTCTCTTTCAACGAATGGTCATCTATTCCAAAGTTATTCCAGTCTATAAGGAAGAAAAGATTATCAAGACCAAGTGCCCATGCAGAATTTAATGTCTCGTGAAAACCACCGGGGGTTAAGCCTGCATCTCCTTCAATTGCAACAACTTTTACACTACCAGCTCCTGCACGTTTTAGTGCCATAGCCTCACCTGCCGCAGCTGTGGGCCCATGCCCGGAAGGACCAGTATTAAATTTTAAAAAAAGTGTTTTACCGGAAAACTCTGCATGGCCCGAAAGGCCGCCTTTCCTTCGAAATCCAAGTAAATCTTCAGGAAGTAGCGCAATTTCTCGATTAAGTTTGAACTTTTCATCCTGAGTTTCTTCGAAGCGCCTTTGCATTGCGCCATTCATTACCGCAAGCGCAGCATAAACTAATGGAATCGTATGCCCTGCAGATAAAATAAATCTATCGGAGAAACGTTTTAGAGGATCTCTTATATCCCATTTCATCACTCCGGAAAGCATTAACGTAAGCAACATATGCCTCTTTGAACGTGAGCCTCCGGGATGGCCACTCTGGCGATAGTTAATCATAATATCAATCAATTGATCTACCGTATCACCAATTTTCTCCCAGTACTGAATTTCTTTTTCGCTTGTGTTTCCCATATACTTCTCCTTTCAACATAATTTTAACCCTAATTGCCAATTCACAATAAGAATATTCCAAGAACTATTTTTGTCAACTATTTTTTACTTAAAAAGTTCTTTATACTCAGGTACAGTATCCTGCACAAATTTTGCCATTCCTTCACGTGTTTTAGGATGAACTACCATTCCTTTTATTATTTTAAACGGAATGGTAGCAACATCGGCACCTACTTCAGCAAGCTCTCTTACCTGTCTTGCATTACGAATACTGGCTGCAAGAACCTTAGTGTCAAATGTATAATTTCCAAAAATGTCTAAGATACTGGCAATAAGATCTACTCCACTTACAATGCCATTATCGTCTATAAGTTTATCATTAAAAGTAAGTCCCTCTCCCGGATAATAATCTGTTTTATTGAACAATATATCATTCTTGATACGTAAAAAATCATCTATTCTACCTGCAAACGGGCTAACATATTTCGCACCTGCCTTCGCTGCAAGAAGTGCCTGTGTCGGATTCATAACAAGCGTAGCATTCACGGCAATTCCTTCATTGGAAAGCAATTTTATCACTTTTAATCCGTTAAAATCATTAATACCGTTTTCATCGGTTTCCGGATTCACCGGAATTTTGATCACCACATTTCCTGCTATATTATTAAACTTCTCAAACAGGATTTTCGCCTCATGATACATCATTTTCTTAGTATTACCGATTACTTCCAGACTCACGGGGTGCCCTTCTCCGGCTACAAGAAGTAAATCCTTTATGTAGCTTTCCATTGTGAAAATTTTTCCTTTGTCCTTATAAAAATTCACAGCTTTCTTTATAAGAGAAGGATTTGTTGTTACTCCATCTATAATACCCCATAAAAACGCCTCTTTAATCTCATCTATATTCGCTGTGTCTATAAATATTTGCATGCAGCGCCTCCTTTGTTAAAAATCATCTATTTCGTCGTTTACATAGTACTTTCGAGGAAGAATTGCTAAAGCAATAGCTAATCCGAATATACCAGTAAATAAACCTATAAAAAACCAGCCAAGTGCATTCCTACCTTTCTTGCCAGCTACAACTGCAGTAAGAATAGCAAAGAAAAATAATGCTACAAAAATTATGAGATATACAACTACAGTACCAAGCACAGCAAGTCCCCCGCTGAAAGGAATGTTTCCATTAAATGCATTCATTAAACATCACCCCCTTTCTTCTTATTTATAAAATTTTAACACAATTTAGAAAAAGACAAAACCGAGTATAATAATGTTATAATGGAAAGAATAGAACAAATCTTAGTATATATAATGGTATTTTATCTTTTTGAACTCATTTTAGTATTTCCGTTTCCCGTTAAAGAGACAAAGAACTTTAACACTCCTCCGTTAAAAAGCAAGTCAATCAATATAACTAAAAATGATAGGATACTTATTGTTTCTCCACATCCGGATGATGCAGCACTTTCTTCTTCGGGCATTATAAAGAAGGCACTGAATAAAGGAGCTAAAGTAAAAATTGTCTATATTACTTGTGGCTCACACAATACTGATACCATGGTGAAAGATACATTAGTTCATGCCCCAACTCCTATCTCCGGTATTCTACTTGGCGAAACAAGGCACAAAGAAGCAGTAAATGCAATGGAAAGCTTGGGATTAAAACAATCCGATCTTATATTTTTAGGGTTTCCGGACTTTGGCACACTAAAAATGTGGGTAGATTATTTTAATAAAGCCCCATATTTCTCGGGCATTACTATGCATAATAGAACATTCTATCAATTTGTATATAGAAAAAAAGTATTGTTTACGGCAGAAAACGAATTAAAACTTTTGGAGGATGTAATAAGCGAGTTTAAGCCTACCAAAATTATTTACACACCCACTATCGATTTAAACTCTGACCATAGGGCAACAGGATTATTCGTAGATGCAGCGCTTTTCGATTTAAGAAATAAAATTCATCCCGAAACTTTTCAGTACTTTATGCATGCAGAAGACTGGCCGATTCCACAAAAATACGAACCGAATTTATATTTAGGAGCCCCAAACTTTATAAAAAATATCTCCGGGCAATGGTTTATTTCTTATCTATCAAAAAATGAGGAGGAAATAAAGAGAAGAGCAATTGAATGCCATAAAAGTCAAGTAGCGTCAAAACCGAATTTTATGTACTCACTCATACGCAAAAACGAATTATTTTTCAGAGAGACGGAAAAAACGAATAGCTTTATGCCATTATGGACGGACAAAGAAATGGAAAAGTTAAAGATAAGTCCCTCTGTTTCATCTGTTTATATCGGAGAAGGCAAAAACTATATTTCTTACAAAATAATATTGAAAAAAGGGTTTGGAGATTTTACAAAATTGTACATTTTTGTTTACCCCGAAGAAACAGACAATAAATTTGGGGACACTCCAAAATACAGAATTGTTATTACCCACACGATAAAACATAGGATAAACGTTTTATTTGAAAACAATGGAAAAATTATATTGCATAAAAAGGAAGATTTAAAAGCGCAAAGGGGAAACCTCACACTAAGAGTGGATCTGAACAAGAAATACTTAAAGAATACGGTTGCTTTTTTTAGCGCTGCACAACTTGAGCAGGCAAATCTACGCATGTCCGAAACCCCTTGGTGGAATATTTCCTTAGAAAATAACAATAAAAAATAGTTTCAGATCCCTGTATTTCCGGATCGGGCAAAGATTTTTTAAGAACTGCTTTAATATATATAATACAATATGAAAAAAACTTTTATTCTACTATTAATTATTTTTATGCTACTACCCTCAACTTATGTCGCAAAGGCAAATACTATAAAAATTACACTTTACATCGGTAAGGTTTCTGCTTATGTTAACGGTAGCAAGGTTTCACTGGATGTGCCCGTTATCATTGATAAACAATGCAATAGAACCCTCGTACCATTAAGATTTATATCCGAGGCATTCGGCGCAAAAGTAGAATGGAAACCAAATAACAAAGAAGTTATAATTTTGCTTGGAAACAAAAAAACCGAATTATTTATTGGCAAAAAAACCGCTTACGTTAACGATACCTCTATTACAATGGACTGCATGCCAAAAATTTTACTTGGCAGAACAATTGTCCCGATTCGCTTCATATCGGAAACATTCGGCGCAAAAGTAGAATGGTTTCCAGAAGAAAGAAAAATAGAAATTACAATTAACAAGGATACTATTTTACAAAAAGAGATATCGTTAAAAGCAGACCCCGGTGCAATTAGTCTGATACAAAAAACAATAAAAACAAAAGATAGTAATTTAAATAAAATCACGTTTTATATTGCTAAAATAAATTTAAAAGGGAAAAATATTACAATTTTACCTTACCTTTCAAAAGGCGGGCACAACACAAGAGAAAGTTATAAATCTTTTATAGCAAGAGCAAACCCGATAATTGCAATAAACGGAGGCACTTTTGACCTTAAAACAAATACACTTACGGGAGACGTAGTTAAGAAAGGAATCCCTCAATATATTCGTTATGATGGTTACGAATATAGCGAAACCATGGGGATAACAAAAACTAATATGCCGTTTTTTGAGGATGGAAAAGTAAACTATAGCATAAAAATTGACAATACAAAGTTTACCCTGCGTTCCGTAAACGGTTGCCCGAAACATACGTACAACGCAAAAGTAAAGTTATTTACAAATTGGTATAAAGAAAAAATAAGTGCAGAGAATGGAGAAGAAATACTAATTATTAATAATAATACAATAAAGAAAATATCGCATGAGATTTATCCTGCAACACTTCTTAACGGTGAATGGGCATTAGTTATAGATAAAAGCCTAATACCCGATAATCCTCGCAGTGCAAGCGTTGGAATCACTATAAACGGAAAAGATTACTCGGGCAGCTCTTTTGTACGATGCGGGCCCCTACTTGTAAAAAACGGACATCCGTATATTGATTACAGCAAATATAAAAACCTTAACAGAACTATGAAGAAAGGAGCACGCAGCCTAATAGCGTTCGATAAAAGCGGATACTTTTATTTCATATTTACTCCTGATCCGGTACGCTTAAACTACGGGGAACTTAGTGTAGCACTTGCAAAATGTAATATGTTCGATTACGTGATATCACTTGACGGAGGCGGTTCAACGCTTTTTTACTACAAAGGGAAATACATAACAAAACCGGGAAGAGATATCATAGATATAATTACAGTTCCTTCAGAGGTAAAAAAATGAAAACAGTACTTATTGTTGCAAACGGAAAAAGAAATTCAAAAAAATTCACTAAAGAACTTACAAAAAAAGCAGATTTCATAATTGGAGTAGACGGGGGCGCCGGTACATTAATTCAGTATGGAATCGATATGAATATTGCAATAGGTGATTTTGACTCAATAGATCCGGGCCTTTTCAAAAAATTAAGAGGAAAAAGCATACAAATAGAAAAATTTCCTGAAGATAAGGATCTTTCGGATACAGAACTTGCCGTACGTTTTGCAATGAAAAATAATTTTGATAATTTTATACTAAATGGAATGTTGGGTAAACGTACAGATCACACACTTTTTAACCTTTCCGTTCTTATTTATTTGCTCAAGAAAAAGAAGAAGGCATCAATTACAGAAGAAAACGAAGAAATTTTTATTACAGATAATATTATAAATTTAAATACCAATATAGGAGATATAATTTCCATTTATCCCGTAACCATGAAAGCATTAATACTACAAGCAGCAGGGTTGAAATATTCCCTGAAAAACCGCATTATAAAAAAGAATAGTACGCTTACTTTAAGTAATATTGCCATATCAAACAAAATAAGTGTAGAAGTAAAAAATGGAACAGTACTAATACTAAAAGAAACAATATTTTAGCTGTGCAAACTTTTTGCATACAATGAAACCTACAATATTATAAAAAAGGAGGAGCAAAGTTTATGGAAGAAGAAAAAATATTGGGTGTTATTCCAAATGCACGTCTAAAAACAGGATTTATAAGGTGGGAAACATATACACTTATCGCAACAAACAGCAGACTTATCGCAGCTAAGGTCCGTTCGGATCTCATTAAAGAAGAGGGAAAGAAAAGAGCAAAAGAATCAAAAGAGGAAGGGCACGGAAAATTTAAACAATATCTTGCAAGAGCAATTACGGGTTTTACTTTTGCAGACCGTTACCTCGAAATAAGCCCCGAAGAAATATTAAGCGAAACAAAGGGTAATTTTAGTATTTATGCAAAAGATGTTTTAGCAACAAAAATAAAAGAAGGATATACTGATGATGATGATAACAACAAAAGTCCTAATACACTTGTAATCAAAACATCCGCACGAAAATTTGCTTTCAGCTTTAGCAGTGATGTTTCTGATGCAAGAAAGCTTCTTTCTCAAATAAGATAAGTTATTTTTTTACCTTGATCTTATTACTGCTATCAACAAGAATTATTGCTGGGTTAAAAGTAGCAAGCTCTTTTTCATTGTATAGTGCATAAGAAGCAATAATAATAATGTCTCCTATGGTTCCTCTGCGAGCAGCTGCACCATTTAACTCTATGCATCCACTACCTTTTCTTCCGTAAAGCACATACGTAGAAAAACGCTCTCCGTTTGAAACATTATACACATCAACACGCTCAAACTCCTTCATGTTAGCCCCTTCAGCAAGCATTTTATCTATAGTAATACTGCCTTCATAATTTAGATCGCAACGTGTAATATGCGCTCTATGTATTTTTGATTTAAGCATTATTCTCTGCATTTAAAAATACCTCCGTATTATCTATAAGGCGCGCTCTGCCAAAATATGCGGCAATGGCAATAAGCACGTTTCCTTTAATAAACGATACATCTTCTAATGTATTAATATCTACGACGGAAACATAATCAATTTTCTTTACTGTTTTTATGCCCTGTATCATTTCCTTCATCAACTGAATAACTTTTTCGCTATTTTTTTCACCGCTCAATACCATTTTTTTTCCTTCTTCTATTGCTTTATGAATTATAGTTGCATCTGTCCTCTCCTCAGGAGTAAGGTATTTATTCCTTGAGCTCATTGCAAGCCCGTCTTTCTCCCGTACTATTGAACAAGGAACAATTTCCGTATCAAGATTCAAATCCTTCACCATCTTTTGAATCACCTTAAATTGTTGATAGTCCTTTTTTCCAAAATATGCCTTGTCCGGATTCACAATATTAAATAATTTTAAAACAACAGTCGTAACACCTCGAAAATGTGTAGGTCTAAAACGACCACAAAGGTATTTCGTAAGTCTTGTTACCTCAACATAAGTTTGGTAGCCTTCTGAGTACATATCGGTAGGTGTCGGGATAAAAACAGCACTTACTCCTTCATTCTGAAGGTTTTCACAATCACCTTTTTCATCTCTCGGATACTTATCAAGATCCTCATTCGGTGCAAACTGCGTAGGATTAACAAAAATACTTGCAATGACTAAATCATTTTCCTCTCTTGCTTTTCGTACTAAAGAGAAATGACCTTCGTGCAGATACCCCATAGTAGGGACAAAACCAATCGTTTTACCATTTTTCTTTGCATTCTTTGAGAAAATCTTCATCTCTTTAATGCTCCGTATAATTTTCATTTTAATCACTTTCTTTCTTTGAATGAAACACATGCTCATCAGAAGGGAACTTTTTATTCTCGATATCTTCTATATATTCCTTTGTAGCATTTCCTATCTCTGCGTATAAGTTTCTATATTTTTTAACAAAACGTGGAGTAAATGTAGGATCCATACCGAGAACATCTGTTATCACGAGAATCTGTCCATCACAAAATCTCCCTGCTCCAATACCTATGGTAGGGATGTTAATAGTTTCTGTTACTTCTTTTGCAATTTCTTCGGGCATACCTTCAAGTACTATACTAAATACCCCTGCTTCCTGTAAGGCAATAGCATCATTTATTAAAAATTTCGCTTGCTTTTCTGTTTTACCTTGAATTTTATAACCACCGAATAGATTAACTGACTGAGGAGTAAGTCCTACATGTCCCATAACAGGGATCCCCGAAGAAACAAGTTTCTCCACCAAAGGAGCAACTGCAACACCACCTTCAAGTTTTACTGCTTCCGCTCCTTCTTTTAACAAAAGGCCGGCATTTCTAATTGCATCCTGATCGGAAGTTTGGTATGAAAGAAAAGGCATATCTCCCACGAGTAAAGCATGTTTCACTCCTCTATGTACAATTCTTGTGTGGTACAGCATTTCTTCCATTTTTACAGGAATTGTGGAGGTTAATCCCTGTACAGTTGTACCAACCGAATCTCCTACAAGTATCACATCTATCCCAGCTTCATCTATTATTCGCGCAGTAAGAAAATCATACGCGGTTAGTGCGGTTATTATTTTTTTACTTTTAAAATGCTTTACTTTAGGAACAGTAATTTTAACCATTCAACACCTCTCTTATCTTCTCTATATTATTTTTGTTTAGTCCTCTTTTTTCCGCTATTTTTAGTGTAGCAAAAGCAAGGGATTTGTAAATGGTTTTTAAATTTTTATCTTTTAAACATGCAAGGTGTAATTCAACCGTTTTATAATCTCCGCGTAGAATCGGCCCCGTAAGTGCACCTTCAGCATCTTGAGTTTCTATATTCTGCACTACACTACTTACTAAAGAAAGCAAAGCACTTTTTGCTTCATTCCCGCTAAATCCTATGGATTTTAACATACGTTGTGAAATATCAAAAAGAGTTACGGTGTAGTTTGCAACAAACACTGCCGCAAGATGATATAAAGGTTTATCCTCAGGTCGTATTTTTATAACCGTGCAATGTATTTTTTCCATGATAGGTTCAAGGATTTTAAGTGCCGTAGAACTCCCCTCGAATGTAAATAGCGTTCCCTCCATAGTGTTGGCCGCAATTAGAGGATCAGCAAAAGACTTTAATGGATGTATGGAACAAGTATTTGCATTTAAAAAACTTATAATCGATGAAGAGAGTGCACCACTTAAGTGCACGATAATTTGATTTACGTTTACAACATTTTTTATATACTGCGACACATTCACTATTTCAGCATCCGGAACAGATAAAAACACTATATCGGCTTTTGCAGCATCCATTATGTCAAGACTTACCGCACCTGAGATTTGTGCCACCCTATCTGCGCTTTCCTTATGCTTACTTGCAACGATCACATCAAAATTATTTTTTTTAAAAACAATTGCAAGTGTAGTGCCAACTTTTCCTGCTCCTATTATCCCAATCTTCATAGGAACAGTATAACTCAAAAACAGTAATTTTAGAACAGTTTACCAATATTGGGGCCTGGTTAAACTTCTGCCGCAGGGATTTCGAAATTTCCTTCCGCCAAATTCGTCCAGAAAATATGCCTTATTTTTACCCTTCGAACGCAGCTCTTTCAAAGTTTTTCTTAGATATTCCGTTTGTATGGTATGATACTCTTTCTTATCTATAAGACCTTTTACCACTGCAGTAAGTGCTTCCTTATGCACCATATATATTTCATCAAATTCTTTATGTTTTTTCAAAAATTCTCCTATACTCTCCACGTCGTCTCTTCCAATCTGTCTTCTATATCCTATAAAAATCATTTTTCCCTCCTTAATTAATTCTGGTGCTACCGTAAATAACAACTAATAAATCCTAAATATTACTCTTTTTTTAACAATCTGTCCATTACAATTGCAGCTGCGCTACGTACGGATAAATGATTAAAATCAGAATTTCCTTGTATCGGAGGAAGAAAATAATCGAATTTATCCTCTATTTCGCTTGCAATTCCCCACCCCGTACCGAAAACAAGCACCACAGGTAAATTTTTATTCTTTATACTTTCGGAAAGTGAAGCATACGAAATACCTTTTCCGCGTTCTTTTGCGGAAGTTCCCACTAAAACAGTTCGTTTTCCTTCTTCTTTTATTATTTCACTTAAAACTTCTTCAAATTCTTCCTTAACAGAAACAATTTTCACTGCTTCCGCCCTGTTTGGATTATAACGTTTGCCTCCATTGTTCCAGAATTCTTTAATTCTATCCACAATTTTTCTTTCTTCCTCAAAGGGCTGAACAATGTAAAATCGCTTTATACCAAAAGTCCTGCAACAACGTGCAATATCGTGGATGTCATGAATTACTATACTTGTGGAAATAATCTCTCTGTTTTTATTATAAACCGGATAATGAAGTAGGACAACATATACGCTCATTTTAAAATTTCTCCTGACGCATCGTTAATTTCTCTAAGTACCTCTTTGAGAAGGTTTCGCTCTTCGTCCGTAAAATTATGCTTTAATAAAATATCAGTACGTTTTACCAAAGTACGTTTTATAGATTCTTTTAGCCGCCACTTTCTTATATTTTCATGGTGGCCACTTAAGAGTACTTCAGGCACATTTTCACCGTTAACTTCTCTCGGGTGTGTGTAGTGCGGATATTCAAGCAGGTCATTTTCAAAGCTCTCCTCGTTAAGAGATGTTTCATTACCCAATACTCCGGGAAGTAACCTCACAATGGCATCAATTACAAGAAGTGAGGCAAATTCACCACCGCTTAAAATAAAATCCCCTACAGAAAGTTCCATATCGACGCTATTTAGAACACGCTCGTCAATACCTTCATAGTGCGCAGGCAAAAAAAGAAGCTGGTTTTTCTCGGAAAGAAAATGCGCGACTCTCTGATTAAATCTCTCGCCCTGTGGAGTAAGAAGTATTTTAAATGTTTTTCCAAATTTATCTTCTATATGTGAAATCCCGCTGAGAACAGGCTTAGTCGTCATTACCATACCTGCACCACCACCGTATGGGGTATCATCTGTTGTTTTATGTTTATCTTTTGTAAAATCTCTCAAATTGTGTACGAAAAGATTCAGAGCACCTTTTTCTTCTGCAATTTTTAAAATACCTTCTTTTTGTACACAAAAAAATATATCAGGAAAGATAGTTAAAATATGGATTTTCATAGCGCAAAAATAAAAAGGGGCATGCTGATATGCCCCCGGATAATCATTCTTCCTTTATAGAAATTACTATTCCGTCTTTTATAACAATTTCAGCAGCAGTTGTTTTTTTGAATAAATCATCGCCTTCTTTAATATCAACAAGCCCTTCAAGCATTGTATACGGATAAATATCTCCATCTTTCAAATTATCCGCTTCTGTCATTCTTCCTTTAATTTCCTGGGCCATTGCTTCTTGAAGAAGTCTTTCCTCTTCAAAACGCGCCTTAAGCGACTCAACGTATGCTGCATCTTTCATCCCTGCGCTTCCTATAACAAGCTTTGCAAGAGAAGACTTTAATTCTTTTGCTTTGCCTTCTGCAGCATCAAGCTGTTTCTTAAGCTGTATTTTATAGTCCGCCTTAAACTTATCGGTTACTATTACTTTTACTATAGCATTTTGTTTGATATGGAGTACACTCATCGGGTCATTCTCCTCAAAATACCTTAAATAGCTTTCGGTTTGGAATTAATCTGAACGCTTGCGTTCTTTCCAATCTTACTTGAAGCTGCCTTAACAATAACTCTTAATGCGTTAGCAGTTCTTCCCTGTTTTCCGATAACCTTTCCAATGTCCTGGTCTGCCACTTTAATCTCATAAATAACGGCTTGCTCACCCGCAATCTCGTTAATGACAACTTCTTCCGGGTTATCAACCAGCGCTTTTACCATAGTTTCGATTAGTTCTTTCATTCGTTGTTTCCTCCTTCATTTTTTAGTTTTAGAAACTCGCTCCACACATTACCTCTTTTTAGAATCTTTTTAACAGACTCCGTAGGCTGTGCTCCTTTCTTAAGCCAATCCAAAATCCGATCCTTTTTCAAATTCAACTCTTCATCATCAGGAACAGGATTCCAGAAACCAACATTCTCAATAAATTTGCTATCGGTTGCATTTCTCGAATCCGTTACAATTAATCTATAAGCCGCCCGATGAGGCGCTCCTACCCTTGCTAATTTAATTTTAGTTGCCAATTTACAACCTCCTCATAATTTTATATACTGATTATACATTAATTTTGCTTTTTATTCTAACGCAATTTCATAATCTGGTCAATACTTTTTATATTTTTCATTCCTTTCATCATTTTACGGAAAGTTTTAAAATTTTTCAAAAGCACATTTATATCGTGTTTTGTAACTCCCGATCCGCGTGCAATCCTTCTCTTTCTGGAGCCATCTATAATATCAGGCACAGCACGCTCCTCTTTAGTCATTCCGTCAATGATTGCCTCAGTCTTTTTTAGCATTGATTCATCATTAAAAGCAGCAAGATTCATGCCTGGAATTACAGGAAGAGATGAAAGAATTGACGAAAATCCACCCATTTTTTTAATACCCTCAATCTCTTTTTTAAAATCATTCAAATCAAAATTATCGTTCTGAATCTTCTCTAACATTTTTTCGCTTTCTTGCTGAGAAATCGCCTTTGCGGCCTTTTCGGCAAGAGTTGCAACGTCCCCGCGTCCAACTATTCTGGAAATTGCCCTATCCGGATAAAAAACTTCAAGATCTTTAGTTTTTTCACCGGTACCAATAAACTTTATGGGTTTACCGGTTACATATCTGAACGAAAGTATGCTTCCGCCTTTTGCACTGCTGTCAAATTTAGTAAAAATACCGCCGGTTAAAGGAATAACCTCATTAAAACCTTTTGCAACTTTTAATGCTCCCTGACCTATAGTACTATCAGACACAAAAAGCACTTCTGAAAGTGAAAAATTACTGTAAACATCTTTCAATTCCTGCATCATTTCGCTATCGATTTCTTTTCTTCCCGCACTATCTATGATTGCAGTGTCAAAGCCCTTTCTTTCCATAAACGAAACCGCTTTCCCAAGTGTAGGAATAGAAGAGTTCATCGTTTCTTTGTATACATCTAAATTATTTTGCTCAGCAAGTGTAATAAGCTGCTCTCTTGCAGCAGGTCTCTTGAAGTCAAACGGTATAAGAAGTACCTTTCTTCCTTTCTCTTTTAAGTAAAAGGAGAGTTTGGCAGCAGTAGTTGTTTTACCGTTACCCTGAAGCCCCACGAGCATTATAAGATTAATCTTTCCCGGCTGAATATTTAAAGGTACATTTTCCCCTAATATATTTACAAGTTCCCTGTACAGAATTGTAATGATTTGTTCCGCAGGAGTAAGACTTTCTATGATTTTTTCTTTATACGCTTCTTCTTCTACTTTTTTTACGACTTCCTTTACTATTTTATAATTAACATCTGCTTCTAAAAGGGCAACACGGATTTCTCTGAGACCTTCCTTTATATCCGTTTTAGTTAAACGCCCTTTACTACGGAAGAGCTTAAATGTTTTTTGTAAATTATTTTTCAGACTATCAAAAATAGGACATCACCCCTTAATCGTTTTTTTTAATATGCTTAATAATTCTTTTCATCTCTTCAATTTCTTCTTTAAGTGATGGAGATTTTACATAAACTGTGTTTATCAAGTTGGTAAGTTTTTTGATATCTTTTCTTCTTCCGTCTCTTCTTTTAAGAAAGTTCACGGTATCTTCACAGCTTTCCATTCTTTCTAATGCACGCTTTATATGATCATGGACAGCCTGGCGTGAAATTTTAAGTTCTCGCGCAATATCCGAACCATTTACTTGTGGGTTTATATACATATCTAAAACCTGTTTCTCTCTTCCAGTAAGAAGTCCGGGATATACCCCCATGAGTTCCTTAATTTTATATTTTCTATTTAATTTTCTTTTTTTAGGTATCATATTCATAAAAAGTGCCTCCCATTCAAGAAATAGATAAAAATATACGGCTGCAAACTACATTAACAGATGTAAATATTCATCTGCATCAAAAAGTGCAACATTATTTATACCTTCACCGGTACCAATAAATTTGATGGGGATACCATATTTTTGTACTATTGGTACTACAATTCCACCGCTTGAGCTTCCATCAATTTTGGTAAGTATAATGCCTGTAAGCTTTACAACCCGGGAAAACATTTCAATTTGAGAGAATCCATTTTGTCCCGTATACGCATCTAACACAAGAAAAGTTTCGTCAGGCTTACTTCCCGTCCTCTTCTCAACAATCCGTTCGATTTTTGAAAGTTCATTTAATAAATTCTTTTTAGTTTCAACTCTACCGGCACTATCCACAAGTACAATATCCATTTTTTTACTGATTGCGCTTTCAAGTCCGTCAAACACAACGGATGCAGGGTCGCTTCCTATATTTTGCTTTACAATGGATACATTCATTAAATTTGCCCATTTTGTAAGCTGCTCTGCAGCAGCAGCACGAAACGTGTCACCTGCAACAAGCATCACTTTTTTTTTCTGTTTTTTAAAAAGGTTTGCAACCTTTGCAATACTGGTTGTTTTACCTGAGCCATTCGTTCCGACGAAAAGAATTACCGAAGGGTTACTATTCAAATGCAGTGATGAATCTTCATTATTCAGAATTTCTCTAATTTTCCTTTCTAAGTACTGTTGGATATCTTTTACATGTTTTTCCCGAATTTCAGAAATAAACTGGTCTGTAAACTCGACGCCAAAATTATTCTCTATAAGAAATTCCTCAATATTTTCAATTTTCGTCTCATCATCTTTCCTCAGTATTTGTTTTAGCCTTCCGAATAAACTCACTGCTTAGTGCCTCCTCTGCCGCCGCTTCCTCGGCATCCTTTTTAGATCCGCCTTCACCTTTCCCAAGTACTTTACCTTTTATTAAAACTTCGGCAACAAATCGCTTGTTCGTAGGACTTCCGTCTTCCTCTATAATTTTATATTCCGGAACTTCATGAAAAATTTTTTGCAGAATTTCCTGAAGGCGAGTTTTATAATCAGTTGTTTCAATGTCTTTTACTCGCTCAAGATCCTCTTTAAATATTTTCCATACAAAGCACTCGGCATTCTTAAAGCCATAAGCAAGAAAAATTGCCGCAATTACGGATTCAAATGCATCTGCTATAAGAGCCCTCTTAAATTTTCCACCATTTTTTTCCTCTCCTTTTCCAAAGAGCAAAATATCACCAAGATTAATTTGTATTGCTTTTTCGGAAAGCCCCTTCTCACTAACAAGATATGCACGATTTTTACTGAGCTCTCCCTCGGGAAGATCGGGGTAATGTTTAAAAAGGTAATTTGTAATTGCCAGAGAAATAACAGAGTCTCCTAAAAATTCAAGTCTCTCGTTTGAAGGATAATCGGGAAACTCTCCGCTAAAGGACGAATGTGTAATTGAAGTAATGAAAAGTTTTCTATTTTTCCCTTCTATCTTTCTCCCAAAAAGCTTTTCAAGCTTCAGCAGTTTATTATTAATTGAATCCCTTAAAGTTTTCATTGTTCAATTGCCTTATCGTTTTATCAGAAACTTTTTCGGTTTCCATTTTATAACACATACTAATTGCATTTTTTATAGCAAGAAAAGAGGACCTTCCATGAGCAATAATAGAAATCCCATTTACGCCCAGTAAAGGAGAGCCTCCGAATGTTTCATAATCAAACTGTTTAAATATCTTTTTCAATTTTTTTTGCATAAAAAATGCGCCAAGCATAGCAAATTTACTTTTCTTCGTTTCATTTTTAAATACATTTATAATTCTTTCAGCCGTCCCTTCTATGGCTTTAAGGGCGACATTGCCCGCAAAACCATCTGTTACAACAACGTCAACTTTTCCCGTAAGGAGATCGTTGCCTTCCACATTACCTTTGAAATTATCAAATGTTTTTTCCATAAGTATATAAGTTTTTTGTAAAAGTTTCGAACCTTTCTCTTTTTCCGCACCGATATTCAACAAACCTATTGTTATATCCCTTTTAAGAATACTTTCCATGTAAACCTGCCCGAGTAATGCAAATTGCAATAATTCTCTTTCGGTACAATCCGCATTTGCACCCCCGTCTATCAATATCCCCATAGAATTAGGGTATGGAATGGGGACAGCTATGGCAGGACGCAAGATACCTTTTATTCTACCCAAGACAAATAGTGAAATAGCCATTTGAGCACCTGTATTTCCTGCACTAACAACACCTACGGCATCACCATATTTTACAAGCTCAATTGCCTTATAAAGAGAAGATTTTTTCTTCATAAGCAAAGCATCTTTCGGATGATCGTGCATTGTAATTACCTGCTCCGTAGGATAGATAGAGATACGATCGGTAAAAGCATTTGGATATTTAGAAAGTTCTTCTCTTATACTATCTTCGTTACCGGTTATTACTATGTATAAATCACTTAACTCTTTTAGTGCCTCAACAGCACCTTTAACAATTTCATGGGGGGCGTAATCCCCCCCCATCCCATCAAGAGAAATCCTCATTTATGCGGCTTTTTCGTTCTTCTTTTTCTTCTTTTCTACCATAATTACAGACCTACCATCATAGTATCCACAATATGGACAGACATGATGTGGAAGAACAAGATGGTGGCAATGAGGACATTCTACTAAGTTAGGAGAAGTAATTTTCTCCTTCCATTGTCTCATTCTTTTCTTACTTTTTGTTGTTTTCTTTTTTGGGTTTGCCATTTCTTATCAACTCCTCTCATTTATTAAACATTTCATTATATACATTTATTTTTTTAACACAATGTTAAGCAAACGATTTTTAACAAAAATTATCCTTGTGATTTCTTTACCGTGAACAAATTTTTCTATTTTCGAATCATTAAGAGCAATTTCTCTGATTTTCTCCTCTGAAGTATCCATGGGCAATTTCACTTTATCCCTTACTTTACCGCTCACTTCAATAATAATTTCCACCTCTTCTTCTTTATATGTTCCCTTCGGCTGTGGCCATTCGGATAGGTGAATACTTTCCTTATGCCCGAACATATGCCACAGCTCTTCACTTACATGCGGCATAACAGGTGCAATCATTCGAATAAACATTTCTGCGGATTCACTAAATGCTTTCGTATAGATTATGCTTTCATCCTCGCTGGAAATTTTTATGAGATAATTAAGCCATTCCATAAAGCTACTTAGCATTGTGTTGAACTTAAAGCTTTCCATTTGTTTTGTTATTTTCTGTATCCACTTATCCATTACAATTGAAATTTCTTTATCTTTGTTGCTTTCAGTTATCTTATTTTTCTCTGCAACTGTAGAGAATAATTTCCAGAATTTGCCAATAAAGCGATGTATTCCTTTTATTCCCTCCGTACTCCAGGCAGCGTCCGTATCAAATGGTCCAATAAATAAAATATATGCACGCAACGTATCCGTGCCGTATTGTTTTATTACATCATCAGGATTTACCACGTTTCCACGTGATTTACTCATTTTCTGGTGATCCTGCCCAAGAATCATACCTTGGTTTAATAATTTCTTAAACGGCTCTTTAAAGCCTATGAGCCCTGCATCATACATTACTTTTGTATAAAAACGTGCATAAAGCAGATGCATTACTGCATGTTCAGCCCCACCAATATATAAATCTACGGGAAGCCAATAATCCACCTTTTTTCTATCAAACGGTGCTTTATCATTATGCGGATCCGCATAACGCAGATAGTACCAGGAAGAGCATGCAAATCCGTCCTGCGTATCAGTTTCACGCTTTGCAGGCTGTCCGCAAATAGGGCAAGTTGTATTAACGAATTTAGGGTCATTTGCAAGAGGCGATTCACCACTGTCTCTCGGAGAAAAATCTACTTCATCCGGAAGAAGAACAGGTAAATCTTTTTCAGGAATAGGCACTGTTCCATGCACAGGACAATGAACAATGGGAATGGGTGCTCCCCAATACCTCTGCCGTGAAATAATCCAATCTCTTATATGGTACCTTACTACTCCTTTGCCTGTACCATTTTTCTCTATACGCTCAATAAGTTTTGTACGTGCCACCGCACTTCGTAATCCTGTAAATTCTCCGGAATTCACTAAAATACCTTCTTCAGCGTATGCTTTGGTAAGTTCGTTTTCCTTCCCATCGCAACTAATTACCTGCTTTATTGGAATGTTATGTTTCTTCGCAAAAGTAAAATCTCGGATGTCGTGTGCAGGAACGCCCATTACAGCACCAGTACCATAGGAATATACAACATAGTCACCTACATAAATAGGCACCTTTTCGTCACTGAGAGGATTTGTCGCATAACTCCCTATGAATATTCCCGTTTTCTCTTTCTCAGTAGAGAGTCTATCTATTTCACGCTTACGTTGTGCTTCCTCAATATATTTATCTACTTTTTCTTTATTTTCATTTGTTGTAAGTTTTTTTACAAGAGGATGCTCAGGTGCAAGAACAAGAAACGTAACACCAAATATTGTGTCAACTCTTGTGGTAAAGACGGGGATACTGTGTTTTTTCCCTATTGAGTCAACTGCAACAAAGTTAACTTCCGAACCTTTACTTTTGCCAATCCAGTTTTTTTGCATTGACTTTATGCGTTCGGGCCAATCAATTTCATTTAATCCTTCTAACAGCCTATCCGCATATTCGGTAATCTTAAAAAACCATTCTTTTAGTTCCTTTTTGATAACAGGTGTATCACACCTCCAACATTTACCATCTATAATTTGTTCATTGGCAAGAATTGTTTTACAGTGGGGACACCACCACTGAGAGCTTACATTTTCATATGCAATCCCTCTTTTATATAAAAGCTCAAAAAACCATTCGGTCCATTTGTAATATTTTGGATCGGATGAATTAATTTCTCTCGACCAATCATACGAAATACCCAACATTTTAAGCTGCCTTCTAAAATTTTCAATATTCTTTTCGGTAATAATCTTCGGGGGAATACCTTTTTGAATTGCATAGTTCTCGGCCGGCAAACCAAATGCATCGTAACCAATAGGGTGTAATACATTAAAGCCCTTCATTCGTTTATAGCGCGCAATAACATCAGCGGGAATATAATTTCTGCAATGTCCTACGTGAAGACCTGATCCCGATGGGTATGGGAACATTACAAGAATATAATATTTGGGCTTTTCAGAAAAATCTTCAGCCCTATAAAACCCATTCTCTTCCCAATATTTTTGCCACTTGTTACGAATGGCCAAAAAATCATAATTTTTCATAACAGCCCCTTAATAATAAATTTGGTGGAGCTAAGGGGATTTGAACCCCTGACCTCCTCC
>CAYYKP010000009.1:0-27122 GCA_964468055.1 uncultured Caldisericales bacterium | reverse complement strand
CAGCTTTTACCCACGCAATCGGCCTGCTAAAAACACCGCCTACTACAGGAAAATACTTCTTAAGCCCTTTAACTTCTAATATGATCTTTTTGTCGCTCATGATATCTCCTCTTTCACATTAACCGGATGGAAACAGCGCACAATATGGTTTGGTTCGATTTCACTCAATTCAGGCATTTCTTTCCTGCAGATATCTGTCGCAAACGGGCAGCGAGGGCTAAAGTGACAACCCTTTGGCATACGGTACGGACTTGGAACCATTCCCTCAATTGCAGGTAAAGGCTCCTTGGTTTTTTCAGAAAGCAAACTCGGTATGGAATTCAAAAGCCCATAAGTATACGGATGTCTTGGATCTTTAAACGTATTTTTCACATCAGAATATTCAACAATTTTACCTGTATACGTAACCGCAACACTATCCGCCATTTCTGCAACAAGTGCAAGATCATGAGTAATAAATAGAATAGCCATTCCTATTTTTCTCTGTAAGTCTTTCATTAGTTCAAGGATCTGAGCCTGAATTGTTACATCCAGTGCAGTAGTTGCCTCGTCTGAGATGAGAAGATCCGGATTGCAGGATATTGCCATTGCAATCATTGCCCTTTGCCTCATTCCTCCGCTCATTTCATGCGGATATTCATTGAACCTCTTATCCGGGTCGGGAATTCCAACAACGTCAAGCATTTCAATAGTTTTCTTTTTAGCTTCTACTTCGTTTACATCCTGATGGATGAGAATAGACTCCATAATTTGGTCACCAATGGTATAAACAGGGTTTAACGCAGTCATCGGTTCCTGAAAAATCATTGCAATTTCGGAACCACGAAGTTTTCTCATTTCTTCTTCACTTTTCTTTACGAGATCTTCACCTTTAAAAAGAATCTGACCACCTACTATTTTACCGGGAGCATCAACAAGCCTCATAATCGAAAGAGATGTAACACTTTTTCCGCATCCGCTTTCTCCGACAAGACCCATTACCTCACCTTTATGCATTGTAAAGCTTACTCCGTCAACGGCTTTAACAATACCATCTTCCGTATAAAAATATGTTTTTAAATCTTTAACTTCAAGTAAAATTTCTTTTTCCATATCGCCCCCCTCTACCTGTATAACCTTGGATCGAGTGCATCACGTAATCCATCGCCAAGGAAGTTAAATGAAAGAGTTGTTATCAATATGGCGATTCCCGGCCACCACATAAGCCACGGTGCAGTAAGCATATATGATTGAGCACCGTTCAACATATTACCCCAACTTGGGGTAGGTTGTCTTATACCCAGCCCAAGAAACGAAAGAGAGGCTTCAAAAATAATATTTCCACTTATAGCAAGGGTAGATGCAACAATAACAGGAGCCATTGAGTTCGGAAGAAGATGTATCGTCATTATCCTCAATGGACTTTCTCCTATGGAATGTGCTGCTTCTACAAACTCCTGTTCCTTCAAGGAGAGCACTTCTCCTCTGACAAGACGGGCAACACCCATCCAACTGAATATCGAAATAATAAATATGATAGTAAAAACAGAGCCATGAATTACAGAGGCTAACACAATCATTATAGGCAATACCGGGATAGAAAGCATAAAATCTGTAAAACGCATCATAAGAGTGTCAACAATTCCACCGTAATATCCGGATATCAACCCAAAAAACAAACCTATTGTTGATCCCACTAGACTTGAGATAAGCCCGACCGCAAGGGAAATTCTACCACCGTAAAGAAGTCTTGACCAGGCGTCTCTTGCCATATTATCCAACCCCAATATATGGCCAGGCCCGGGGGGAGCAAGCTCCGGACGTGATGCCCAGGGAACGGATTTGATATATGAATAAGGGTCATTTCCAAAAGATAACAGTTTTGCAAACACCACTACAATAATTAATGCTACAAGCACCCAAAGGGAGAACATTGCAAGCTTGTGTTTTTTTAATCTTTGAAATACTTTTCTCCAATAGCTATAACTCTCTGCGGTTGTTGTTCCACCGGCTACATATTCTTCTTCTAATTTTTCTTTTGCCACACCATCCTCCTTAACTATACCTTATTCTTGGGTCTGCAACTGCATAAAATATATCGGCAAGGAAATTTCCTACGACGGTTAATATGGAAAAAATCATAATAAGCGCCATTGCCACAAATATATCCTGCCCTGTTACTGCCTTAAAGGTAAGTCTTCCTATACCATCAATTGAAAATACTATTTCAGTAAGCATTGCTCCACCGATCAAAGCAGGCAAAGATAGGCCTATTAATGTAATAATGGGTATAATCGCATTTCGAAAAGCATGTTTATAAACGACAATTCTTTCCGGTAAACCTTTTGCTCGCGCAGTTCTCACGTAATCCTGACTTTTTACCTCAAGCATAGACGAGCGCATATAACGAAGCCATCCACCTACCTGAAAAATAGTTAACACAATGATAGGTAAGGCAAGATGATAAGCCGTATCTATAAATCTTCTCATAACAGGGGCTTTATCAAACATAACCGGTAAACCTTTAATAGTGAGAATAGCGGAATGCGCTCCTGCAGCAGGGAACCAATGCACTTTAACGGCAAACAGGTACATTACTACAATGCCAACCCAAAATGTTGGGGCCGACATACCGAAAAAGGCGAAGAATGTCAATATATAATCTGCAACAGAATATTGACGTAATGCCGAAAATACTCCCAAAGGGACAGATATAATAAAGGCCAACACCAATGAGGTGGAAGAAAATGCGAATGTGATACCTATTCTTTGTTTTATCAGCTCTAAAGCAGTTCTACCCGGTGCCATGGTAGAAAGGCCCCAGCCATGTGTCGGGTATACAAAATCCTTTAGCCAATATATAAATCTTGTCCAAATTGAACCGTTCCAGTGATATGCAATTTCCAAACGTTTAATATCCGATGGATGCACATGCGGATTGATAATAAGCGTTGCAAAAGGGTTACCCATCATAGATACAAGCCAGAAAGACACAAAAGCAATAGCAAAAAGAATAGGTATTAATTCCAACGAACGTCTAATCAAGTAATTTTTCATCTATACGATTCCTCCTATTCAGATAGAGAGGGAAAGACACTCTCTGTCTTTCCCTCTTCTCTGGATTTCTACTATTTAACTTCTATTTCTCCCAATACCAGTACTGAGCATTCCAAGTACTTGGTGTTGTAGCATTAAGAGGATAGTCAAATCCGACAAGTCCCTTACGAATAACAGTTACTGAAACGTGCATATTCAAATAGAGCTCCGGAAGTTTGTCATAAACAATAGCCTGGATTTCTTTGGATGTTTCAGCTCTAACTTTCGGATCAGTAGCATCATTACACTCATCGGTAAGTTTATCAAGCTGCGGATCAGAAATTCCTGTAAAGTTCTGTCCATCTTCTCCATTTGCTTCCGTAGGAATCTGCTTACTATTATAAAGAGTCCAGCTACATATCTCTGCTGGGTCTGAGCCCCATGCAAATAACGCTCCCTGGAACGTGCCTGCATACCAGTCATCAATAAGTTTTGACCAGCTCTTTGGCAAATAAGAACCGGTAATACCGAGATTGTCTTTCCATTCTTTCTGTATAAATTCAATTTCCGACTCACGTACTGCATATCCCGCAGGCCCTTCGAGATCTATAACAACCTTTTTTCCTTCGGGGTTTATAAGGTTTCCGTCTTTATCCCATGTGTAGCCTGCTTTTGTAAGAAGAGCTTTTGCTTTTGCAGGATCATAAGGATATTTGCCGATATTCGCCTTATTAAATGCACTTGCCTCAGGAGGTAATGGTCCGTAGCAAAGCGTTCTCTTACCCATAAAGATTTTTTCAGACATTTCTTTTCTGTTAAGTGCAAACATCAAAGCTTTTCTCAAATTGATATCTTTTAAGAACTGATCTCTAAGATTTAATGTTACATGCTCCCAATAGGTAGCAGGCACATAATAAATATTAAACGTTTTCGTTGCACCATTCTTTTCGGCTGCATATGCTCCGGGAACATCAAGGCCGATTCCAGGCATCGTCATATCAATTTTACCTGCCATAAGCTGCATAAGCATGGTGTTTGTGTTAGGAGTAAAGTAAAAAATGAAATGATTTAAAAGACCTTGTCCTCCCCAATAATTAGGATTTTTCTTCAAAATAATATAGTTACCTGCCGACCAATTCTCCACTTCATAAGGACCACTATACACCGGATGTGTGTTGAAATCACAGGAATTTATACTATCAGGATTTTTATCAAAGATGGGTTTCAAAATATGTGCGGGGTAAACACCTGCACCGGTAGGATCATACTGTGCCCAAATAGTAGGTTTTGCCCAATAAACTACAAGCGTGTAATCATCAGGGGTTTCTATTTTCGCTATTTTATTCATCGGATCTTTGGAAATAGCATTAACCTTTTTACTTAGCGCCATTTTCCAGCTGAATACATAATCCTCTGCAGTAACAGGCTGGCCGTCTGACCATTTAATACCTTTTCTGAGCTTCCACGTTGTTTTCATCGTACCGTCTTTATTAACAACCCATGTACCATCTGCCGTATTAGGAACATATTTTGCTTCCACTGGATACAGCAAACCCGTCGGAAGCGTTGCGGCAGCACCTTCTGAAACCGGGCCTAATACCTCTAACATTGACATACTTGACTCAAGAAGAGCAAATAAAGTTGGCGGTTCTTCGGTTGATGCAGTTGCTACTTTTCCGCCTGGAACAGGTGGCTTAAGCATCATATAAACAGAATATGCACACTCTGATCTTGTTGCAGGCGCTCTCGGCCTGATATTTCTTTCGGAATCCCATTTAAGAAGCTGGAAATCCGGACGTACAGCAAGAGTCATTGAACCTCTTGCCCATGAATCCACCTTTGCTTCATCATTTGAGAATGTTGCAAAAATAAGATTAGGATCGCTTGCCATACTCGTTTTACCAAGCACTCTGATTTCTAATACAGCCAATTGTTCTCTTGTAATAGGATCCGCAGGGCCAAATTTTCCATTGCCATAACCTTTAATATAACCGGCTTTTACTGCCGCTTCTACATAGCCATAAGACCAACGACTCTTTGATACATCTGTAAATGTTTGAGTTGAAGGTGAATACAGCTTAAGATTTTTCGCAGCTACAACCATTTTTGCAAACTGCTCTCTGGTCACCTTTGCTTTTGGCTTGAATGTGCCATCAGGGAAACCTTTTAGTACCCCTTTTGAAACGAGGTAGTCAATCTGTTTCTTTGCCCAGTAATTTGCGGGAACATCAGGAAAACCTGCTGCATTTACTGATACCGGTCTTACTGCAAAAAATACAAATACCATTGAAAGTGCCAATACTACTGCTAATAACTTTTTCATACGTAATCCTCCTTTCGGTTTTTAATTTTCTTAACTGCATACTTACTTTTCATTAGTTGCTTCAGACTACCACCTCCCATATAATTTTATTGAAATGTAGTAAATTGACCAAAAGGCCAATATAGTATAGCATTGTTCCTTCTGTTGTACAAAAGCTTCAAAGAATTTCTATAATTCCCGCTATAATACATAAACACATACTCTAAACTACGACTTTTACTTAATGCATTCCCCTTAGAGGTACGAGTATTTCCCACAGATTTGAGAAACATAAAAAATGTTGAAAGTACAAGGGCAAAGTGTGCCATATTAAATGCAAAACGTTTAGAAGACAGAACTTCTGTTTTTTTATCGGGGCCTTTTATTTTATTTAGTTTAGCCGTTAAAGATAGCTCCAATCCACTTTTAAATGACTTTTCCACAGAGAAATCTCCCCTTTTCAAAAGCATAGAAAGTTCCACAATTTTAACGAGCTCTCTATTGTTGTTCATATCTGAATAGTTCGGTGCTTTTTCGCTAAGAAACTTATCCAGGAATTCCTCCAACTTTTCTTCATCATTCTTCATGCATACTCTCCTCGACTAATCCTTTCAATCTTTTTAATGCCCTAAATTGAAGTACTTTGGTAGCATTCCCAGTTTTGTTAATGGCTGTTGCAATTTCCTTAACGGTCATATTTTTAAAAAATCTCATTTCTATAACTCTTTTGTACTGTTCCGGCAACTGTTCAAGACATCTCATTACAGTAGCCTCTATTTCTTTTCTTTCAATGGTTATATAAGGATCATCCACGGAAGGATGCAGAGTTTTAGTCCACACTTCCTCAAACGGAAGAATTTCTATACCTATATTCTTTCTAAAAAAATCTCTAATCACATTCCTCTCAATAGTGTACATCCAGATATCAAGCCCTCCTTCTGTCCTACTTTCAAATTTTTTAAAACCCTTTAACGCCTTAAAAAATGTTTCGGAAGTAATATCTTCCGCTTGCTCTCTATTTTTCAACCTTCTATAAGCATATTTGTATACTTTGGGGAAGAATCTTTTATAAAATAAGTCAAACGCAACCTCATCATTATTTAGGATCCTTTTAACAAGTCTTTTTTGCAGCTCAACTTTCAACCTTCCCACCTATATAAACGTAATTTTTTAAAAAAGGTTACACTATTCATTAAAAATTTCACCATTTTCAACGAAATGAGGAGTAGTAACTACTATTACAGAATTTGAGCTATCATTGATAACAGCAAGAATTTTATCGTTTTCCATATCATAAATTCTTGCGGGAACAAATGTTATTACATTATTAAGTACAATAAAAATGCCTGTATTGCCTCCTTCTTTAATGACCATATTACTATCAACTTTAATCCCTTTTTTAAAACCATCAAACACAGTAAACTTACTTTTACCAATAAAATATTTGAGAAACACATTTACTTCAAAAGTTGAACAATCTTTAGAATGAAAAACTCTTTGTGAGGAAACAAGATTGCCGGAATTGTAAAAAGAAATACTTAAACGCGATGCAATCTCCGGGGAATTTATTTTTACAAAGGCCATATCGTTGTTTATAATAGTGCACGCCGTACTGCCTTTGTTTGTTAAAACAGAAGTATTTTTAAAACTTACGTCTCCCTTAAAATTATCTATTTCTTGGAGAGAGTTAAAATATTTGTCAAAACTTTTCCACACCAACAAACCATTGGAAGGAGCAATAATATCGTATGTATACCCCTCCGACTTAATTCTTCCGATTAGATCTCCTTTATTTATAAAAGAGAAATTGCCCACAAGCCTCTCAATGCTTCCACTTGATATACTCTTTACGGGGTGCGAAATAAATAAAGCTTTACCTTCAACAGAATTGTAAACAGGATAATATACACTCTTTTCATTTACTACTTTGACGATGTTCATCCGCACAAATCCATGAAACTGCTGATAAGCAGCTATTAACAAGAAAATACTTAAGATTAGCAGAGTCAAGTTAACAAGCAAGCGAAATCCTGAAAAACGTTCCACGGTTTACATAGTCCTTATAAATTTATTTAGGTTTTCTTCTCAAAAATGCAGGTATTTCAACATCACCCGTATCTATCTCCTCTACATTAGGTAATTTCCTGTGTTTTCGTTTCAATGAAGGCTGATGAATTTCCTTTTTGTCAAAACCGGCTGCAATCACAGAGATACGAACCTCATCCTCCAGAGATTCTTCTATTGCGGTTCCAAAAATCGTATTCGAGTCCTCCGAGGCAGATCCCTCTATGAAGTTTACTGCTTCATTAATTTCGTGCAAAGTTAAATTATTTCCACCGGTCACATTAAGCAGCAGCCGTTTAGCACCATTCAATGAGAATTCAAGGAGCGGACTTTTCAGAGCCTTTTCCGCAGCATCCATCGCTCTATTTTCGCCATGACCAACGCCCAGACCAAGCCAAGCTGTCCCCGCATCTTTTAAAGTTGCTCTTACATCTGCAAAATCCACATTTATCAATCCGGGAATGGTAATTAAATCGGAAATACTTTTCACTGCAAAAAGTAATACATTATCAGCAACTTTAAATGCATCATTCAAAGGTGTTTTTTTGTTAACAATGGTAAGTAACTTATCATTTGAAATTGTAATAATAGTATCAACATCCGGGGATAATTCCTTTATGCCTTCTTCAGCAACCTTCATTCTGTGCTTTCCTTCAAAAGCAAAAGGCTTTGTCACCACTGCAACAGTAAGAATACCAAGCTCTTTTGCAATAGATGAAATGATCGGAGACGCACCGGTTCCAGTGCCCCCTCCCATTCCGGCAGTGATGAATAAAAGATCAGTACCTTCTATAACCTTCCTTAATTCATCTTTACTTTCTTCCGCAGACTTCTTTCCAACTTCCGGGTACGAACCAGCTCCAAGTCCACCTGTGGTCCTTGCACCAATCTGAACCTTTCTTTCTGCCTTACTTAGTGTAAGCACCTGCACATCTGTATTCACAACGACAAATTCAACACCTTGCACCCCTTCGTCAATCATCCTATTAACAGCATTACTTCCACCGCCACCTACACCAATTACTCTGATTACAGCTTGAGAACTTTTCCAGGGATCTAACATATCAATAACCTCCTATCCGAGTATATCTTTCAACCATGAGAAATCTTTCCATTTTATAGAATGCCTTCTATTCTCCTGCCCAGGCGCAGCAACATATTTTACAAGTCCTATTACAGCCGAGTATCGAGGCTGACTTAACATATCAACTGACATTCCGTTATCGCCAGGCCCTCCTATTCTTACTGGAACCTCAAGGATTTCCTTTGCTCTTTTTGCAATATCTTTTAGATTAGCAGTACCTCCGGTAAGCACTATTCCGGCTGGCATATTGCCCCACTGTCCTAATTTTGTTAATTCAAAGCGAATATTTTCAAAAATTTCATCTATTCGAGGCGTAATAATCTTGCCGATTTCCTTCTTAGGAATCTTTACCTTATTTGCTCCTCCAATATTAGAAATTTCTATTTCTCCAGGCACATCTTCATCCTCAGAGATCACAAAACCATATTCTTTTTTAATTCTTTCCGCTTCTTCAAGTGAAACTCTAAGACCATAAGCAATGTCTTTTGTAATATACTCCCCTGCCATAGGAAACACCTCGGTAAAAGATATATTTCCCTCTGAAAATACGATAAGATCAGTCGTTCCGGCACCAATATCCAACAATGCAACACCTAATTCCTTTTCTTCTTCTTTAAGAACAGAATAGGATGATGCAACAGATTGCAGAACAAAACGGTCTATACGCAATTCGGCATTCCTAACACACTTCCGCATGTTTCTCAAAACAGTGCTTGATCCCGTAACAATATGAACTTCTTCTTCAAGTTTTATACCGGACATACCTATTGGATTTCTTATCCCCCCCTGGCCATCAATAATAAACTGCCTGGGAAGAGTATGTATAATTTCCTGGTTAGGCTGAAGCATAATTACTTTGGCAGATTCTTCGGCACGCCTTAAATCATCCCTCGTAATTTCCCTTCCTTCCCGCGAGATGATAACAATTCCCTTATTATTAACAGAATGAATATGAGTTCCGCTTACAGTAACAGAAACCGAAGATACTTTTTTCCCACTCATGTTCTCGGCTTTCTGTTTTGCATCTCTTATTGCTTCGGTTGTTTTGTTTAAATCAACAATTATTCCTTTATTTACGCTTTTGCTGAATGCTTCGCCGAAGCCTATTATGAGAGGCTCATTCTCTGTTATTTCGGCAATAAGAAACTTTACGCTTCCACTTCCGAGGTCAAGCGCAGAAACAATCTTTTCGTTCACTTCTTTCTCCAATCAATGACTGCCTGGCTATTAAACTCCATGTGTATTTCTTTTATATTTACTGCCTCCTTTTCAAACAATTTCATCATCCTTTTGTACTCCACAAATTTTTCACCATAATTTCCATTTCCCATTATAACAACAATATTATTTTTATCATAAAATGCAGGCAACCTATTAAAAACTACAAACTTATTTATATTATTAATAATACCACCTTTTTCTGCAGTTTCAAACAACGATACAAATTCACTATCCCATTGTTTGCTCCACATATCCGCCAACAAATTAAATTTGCCGTTATCTGCATCTAATTTTATTATATGTCCTTTCTCCGTAATTGCAAACTTACCATCCGTAAATTGGATAACACCTAATATATTTTCGTTATAAAAAACATCTATGTAAAGGAATTTCCTGCGTATTTTTACTGGTAATTTACTATGATATACATAATAGAAATTTCCTTTTTTTGAAAAAACATCCTGTACGGTTATCGGTACGTTACTATGAATTCGTATAAGTTGTGCAGGAAGGAAAGGTACGGTAAAAACAATCACTAAAATAACAATAATAGTAAAAAATAATAATTTTTTCATCCGCCGTGCTTAACCGATTCGCTTACAATCAATTCTGTAAGTGCAGAAAACGAGATCCCTGCAGCCTTAGCAGCATCAGGCAACAAGCTTGTTTTTGTAAATCCCGGAATTGTATTTACTTCAAGTGCAAAAACCTCGCCTTCATTGTTCACAATAAAGTCAATTCTTGCAAAGTCTCTCAAATCAAACTCCCTATATATTTTATAAGACATTTTTTCAGCTTTTTTATAACTTTTTTCGGAGATATGTGCAGGAATAATATGATGCGACATGCCAGGTACATATTTAGACTCAAAATCGTAAAAACTATGCTCCGGAACTATCTCAATAATAGGCAATATTTTTATTGAATCGTTGTTGCCTATAACCGAAACGGTAATTTCCTTCCCCGAAATAAATTTCTCGATAATCAATGTATCTGATAGCGAAAAAGCATAATGAATACCTTTATTAAATTCTTCCTTGTTGTCCGTTATGGTAATTCCTATGGTAGAGCCTTGATCTACGGGTTTTATAACAACCTTATCCGTATTAAGTTTTTGCAAAGATTCATTAAATGAAATTTGCTCGCCTTTTCTTAGAACTACGAAATCTGCGCTTTTAATATGAAGGGATTCGAATAATCTTTTGGTAATAAGCTTATCCATACATACGGCACTTGCCATAATTCCCGAACCGGTATATGGTATCCCGAGAAGTTCCAATGCACCCTGTACGCTACCATCCTCTCCGAATTTCCCATGAAGAGCTATAAAAACCGCATCCGGATGAAATTTTTCGGTTACATCTTCCAGTTTACCTTTAAAATCAAATTCCTGGACAATAAAACCTGCTTCTTTCAAACCTTCGGCAATTGCTTTTCCGCTTCTAATAGAAACTTCTCGCTCCGATGAAAGTCCTCCATATATAACTAAAATCTTCCCGCTCATTTTTTCTTCAAAAGTAAGTCTGTGTTGAATTTTCCAATCAATTTTATCTCCAGGTCAAGAATAAGGTCCTTGTTTTTATAAACTCTTTCCTGGGCTTTCCTGATAAGGGTAAGTACATCATTTGCAGTAGCCTGGCCAAGGTTCACTATAAAATTGGAATGTAAATCGGAAACCATTGCATCACCCACTCGCATCCCCTTACATTTTGCTTCTTCTAATACTTTTCCGGCATACGTGGTAGGGGGATTTTTAAAAATACTCCCCGCACATGGATATTCGGAAGGTTGTTTGCCTCGTCTTTTCTGTGAAGTTTTATCTATGCCCTCTTTAATTTCAGAAAGCTCCATTTTCTCAAGAGTAAAAAATGCATCCAATAAAATAAGGGGTTCATCCTGTAGAATACTATATCTGTAATCAAATTTTATACTATCATGGCCCAATTTATATTGCTTACCGGTAAGATCTATCACATCTATGTATTTTACAAACTTACTTAAAAAATGAGAATTTGTTCCCGCATTCATAACTACCGAGCCGCCAATAGTTCCTGGAATGCCCCATGCAAATTCAATACCCCCGAAACCCTTTTCCATTGCAACACCTATTAATTCTCTCACAGTACTTCCACCTTTAACCAAAGCATTTTCTCCATCCAATTCCACACCGTTTATGCTATTCGAGACCTGAATTACAACACCCTCTACACCTTGATCTGAGACAAGAAGATTTGTTCCGTTGCCAATTGGAGTAACAGGCTGCTTATTTTTCTTTGCCCATACTAATATATTTTTAATATCTTCGGCATCTATAGGTTTACAAAATATTTCAGCAGAACCGCCAATACGAAATGAAGTATGCTTATACATGGCTTCATCAAGCAATACTTCTCCTTTTATCAATTCCTTTAACTGTTCTATGCTGTTTCTTCTCATAACGTTCTCCTTATAAATAATCCAGCATGCAAGAAGACAACTCCTCTATGTCTCCCGGACCTAATAATACAATTAAATCATCTTTTTTCAATATATGTTTGAATATTTTAATTACATCATCCTTACGAGGAGCATAATACACTTCTTTAGATGGATTAATTTCCTTTATCCAATCAGATATAACTTTACCGTTTATTCCAGGTATCGGTTTTTCAAAAGCAGCATACAATTCCATGACTATAGTTATATCCGGAAGATAAAATGGAAATGCTATATCTTTTCCAAGTGCAAATGCTCTGGAATACCGATGCGGTTGATAAACCGCAATAATCCTTTTTCCCGGAAAGTGCGCTTTCAATGCAGTAAGTGTAGCAGCAACTTCAGTTGGATGATCAGCATGATCATCTATCACAGTAATTCCTTTTTTATTTCCCTTCAGTTCCATCCTTCTTGCCGGCGGAGAAAAACTTCTTAAGCTTTCTATAGCATTCTCAAGGCGTATACCTACTGCAGTGGCAACAAGAAGCGCAGCAAGAGCATTGGAAACATTTTTTTCACCGAACATGGGAAGAAAAACACTAAATGCCTTTCCGTTAAATAAAATATCAAAGTTCACTCCGTCATTTCCGTAAGAAATGTTTCGTGAGCAAATATTTGCTTTGCATTTTCCATTACTGTAATAATAAGTATCAGAAGGAAAATGCAAACCGACGTTCAAAGCACTTAAATCATCCATAGAAACAATGCGTATTTTAGATTTTCCGGATAATTCGAGAAAAGCCTGTTTAAGATTTTCGAAGCTATTACCGTAATGATTCAGATGATCTTTATCAATATTTGTAATGATGAGCATATCCGGGTCAAAAAGCAGAAAGCTACCATCACTCTCATCTGATTCAATCACAAAATAATTCGCCTCCTTTTTAAAATTATCAAATTCACTATCTCTCCCGCCAACATAAACATTAACGTTTTTTCCGCACTGCTTCAGTATATGTCCTATAAGCGAAACAGTAGTGGTTTTACCATGCGTCCCGGAAACAACAATTGTTTTATAATTATTTACGACCTCAGCAAGGGCTTCACCTCGTTTTAAAAGCTTAATATGTAACTCGGCAGCCTTTCTCAATTCAGCATTATTTTCCTTTATCGCAGACGAATATATAACCGTATCTATGCTTTTATTAATATGCAAAGCCCGCTGACCTATAAAAACAGGTATACCTTTTTCCGCTAATGATCTGGCATTATACGAATCCACCGCATCAGACCCTTCTACCTTAAAACCAATGTCTCTGTAAAGAAGAGCTAACTTACTCATGCCAACACCACCGATACCTATAAAAAAAATTTTATCCATTAATCTTCTCCATTACTTTCTCATAAATTATACCCGCACTATCTTCCGGAAAGAAATTTGCACAATTCTCCATTTTTTTCTTCATTATATCGATATGAGAGAAATAGTAAAATAACTTTTCGATTAAGAAATCTTCTGAAAGATCACACTCCAAAGCAACATCCACACACCCTCTTTCCTTTAAAAGTAAGGCATTTTTTAGCTGGTGATTATCCCTTGCAAACGGAAAGGGAATAATTAAAGCAGGCAGCTTGCTGTGAACAATCTCGGTTATTGTCATTGCTCCACCACGAGTAATTGCAAAATCCGAAACCTTAAATGCGTATTCCATATTGTCAAGATAAGGCAAAACTACAAGGTTATTCGGAACAATTTTCAAAATATTGCTTATTTCGTCAAAGTCCCTTTTGCCTGTAATAAATATTATTTGAAGGTTAATTTTGCTCATAAGCTTTTTTGCAATATGAGCGAATGTAAAATTGATTTTCCTTGCGCCACCGCTTCCACCAAACACAAGAAGCGTGGGAACATTCGGAGAGAAATTAAAGTATGATAAACTTTTTTCCTTGTCTGCTGATAAAATTTCTTTTCTAACCGGATTGCCCGTAAAAACAACATTCCTACCTGAAAAAAAATGGTATATATCCGGAAAACCCAAAAAAACTGCCGTAGCTACTTTTCCAAAAATTCTATTTGTTCTACCGGGTATAATATTTTGTTCATAAATAAACCTCTTTTTTCCTCTTATGCAAGATGCAAGCAGCATTGGTGCAGATACGTAACCCCCTACTCCGATAACAGCATCAGGTACCTCCTTTTGAATAATGCTCAATGCATTGAACATACCTATAATCCCATTTTTTACAAATATAAAAATCTCTTTCGAGGTAAATTCAAGAACGGCTGAGTGGATCGTTCGAACAGTAAAGCCATTTTCCTTATATATTTTTTCTTCCAAACTGTCCTTCCTACCTACCATTATAACACTGTGATTCTTTTCTCTGAATTTTCGAGCAATGGAAAGTGCCGGATAAATGTGCCCGCCTGTTCCACCTCCAGCAATTATAATCTTCATTTCATTTCCTTTCGAACTATGTTTATCAAAATACCGATACCGGCAAAAGTAGCCAGGATATTATTTCCCGAATAACTGATAATCGGCAAAGGCACACCGGTCACAGGCAATAATCCTATATTTGCAGAAATATTTATAACAGTCCCAATCAGGATATTTAACGTAATGCCCAAAGCAAGTATACGCGCATAGTCATTATTCACCGCTCTGGAAATTCTAAAACCAATATAGCTAAGCATGAAAAATAAGACAATTACTATCATCTCGCCAATTAGCCCCAACTCTTCCCCTGTAATAGCAAAAATAAAATCCGCACCATTTTCAGGAAGTCCGCCATATTTAAAAAAACTTCTTGTTAGGCCAACACCATAAATACCGCCATGTGCTATTGCTCTAAATGACTGAAGAGCCTGGTATCCCTTACCGGACGCAAATTTTTCAGGATGCAGAAATGCAACAATTCTACCATGCCAATTAGTATTGTGCCTTACAAAAACAAAACCGGCAAGTGTTATAAGAGCAATAAATCCGCTCAACAATTTTAAATTCATACCAATAGCGTAGAGCAAAATAATCATCGTTATAAATATGATGGAGGCTGTCCCAAGATCCGGTTCTTTTGCCACTATTCCGGCAAAACCAATTGCAACAAGCAATATAAATACACAATACTTCGAAAATTCCTCTTTATGAATTTTAATAGAAAGTAGTTTAGCAGTAAAAATGGACAGGGACAACGTAACATATTGAGATGGCTGAAATGCAAATGGTAATCCGGTAAATATCCACCTATTAGAATGTGTATCGGGAGAACTTTTTGTTATAAATAATAATATAAACAATACAAGCAACATAGGAAAAGCAAGTTTTTTAAGCAGATTATAATTAAAAAAAGAAAAAAAGATTAAGACCAAACTACCCACCCCGACAGAAATGACATATCTATAAAATAATGTCAGAGAAAAGGCATTATTAGAGGTAGGGCTTATACTAAAATTCATAACCACCCCGGCAATTACAAGCAGGTATGTTAAAATTAAAATGGAAATAATATAAGATTTCTGCTCTTTATTCATATGGAACGCACAATTTCCTTAAACTGTTCCCCCCTATCCTCAAAATCTTTAAACATATCAAAACTTGCGCAAGCGGGAGACAACAAAACGACATCCCCGGACTGTGCTATCTTCTTAGCAAGCAAAATAGCGTTTTTTAAATCGGCTGCAAATACAATATCCGAATATCCTGACTCAAGTGCACTATTTGCAATATCTGCCGCTGTTTCTCCAATTAAAATAAGCTTTCTAACCTTACCATTTAATAATTTCGTCAAATCACGGAAATCATTATTTTTACTACTTCCGCCTGCAATTAAAACAATAGTATTTTCAAAAGCGTTTAACGCCTTTATTGTAGAATCGGGAGTTGTCGCTTTAGAATCATTAACATAAAGTACATCACTAAGTATCCTCACCTCTTCAAGTCGATGCTTAAGACCCTTGAATGTTTCTACTCCTTTTTTTATGGTACCATTTGGAACACCCATTAGTTTTGCGGAAAGAACCGATGCAAGTACGTTTTCAATGTTATGCATCCCTCTTAGGCGAACAGACGAAAGCGGCAAAATTTTAGTCTTTTTATGCCCGCCATTAAATACAATCTGATTATTCTCAATATATACTCCATTATTTACATAATCTCTTCTGCTAAAAAAATAAACTTGTGATTTCAATACATTCGAAAGTTCGCGTAACACAGGGTCATCAAAATTCAGAATAGAGAAGTCTTCTGAATTTTGATTTGCAAAAACTCTTTTTTTATAATAAAAATATTGTTCCATATTCTTGTATCTATTCAAATGATCCTCGCTAAAATTTAAAAATTCAGCAACTTTCGGGTGGAACTTTTTTATTGTTTCAAGCTGAAAACAGCTTGTTTCCAGTACGGCAATATCCGGATTCGGATTGTTTATTAAAAGTTCGGAGTAAGGGTTGCCAAGATTACCCCCTGTCACAATATTAAATTTTGAAAAAGAAAATATATTCCCCGTTAAGGCCGTGGTAGTACTTTTTCCATTGGTTCCGGTAATAGCAACAACTGCCGATTTAGGAGAATTTTGAAAAGCAAATTCCATTTCTCCGATAAACGGAACATTTTCATTTTTTATTTTTTTTACAATTTCAGAAGACAGCGGCACACCCGGAGAAAGAACAACAAAATCAAATTCCTTTACTTTGTCAAAAGAGTGTTTTCCAATTTCATACGGGATTGAGTTCTCTTGCAATATTTTTTTAAATTTAAAAAGTCCATCTTTATCAGAACTCTCCGTAACAAAAGGGGCAAACCCTCTGTTTTTTGCAAGCAGAGCAGCATAGACACCACTTTTTCTTGCACCGACTACAAGTACTCTTTTCATTTAAATACCTCCTGACAGTATAAGTCCTACAATACAAAATAACACAGTTATTATAAAAAATCTGAAATCAATTTTTGCCTCGCTCCAGCCGGAAAGTTCAAAATGATGGTGAATAGGTGCCATTTTAAAGATACGCTTCCCATGTGTAAATTTAAAATAAGAAACCTGCAAAATTACGGATAGGGTTTCTATGATGGGAATAATAGCAAAAAACGCAAGAAGAATTTCAAATTTGCCCACTACACTTATAGCAGCTACAATCCCCCCTATTGCAAGAGAACCGGTATCTCCCATAAACACAGAGGCTTTCGGGCTATTAAACCAAAGGTATGCAAGAAGAATTCCAATCATTATAACAGATACACTTCTTATAATTATTCCTCCGACAAATGCAAAAGACATAAAAATAGGAATGGAAACTACCGAGGAAAGTCCGTCAATACCATCCGTAAGATTAAAAGCATTTGGAGCACCTACCATAATAAACAAAAAGAGAATAAAATAGCCAACAGGACCAATATTTACGGAGTATTGCCCTACTGTCACATTATTCGTTATAAAGGGGCGTCCAATAAAATATAAAGCCGTGGCCACAGCAATCTGCAAGATAATTTTACCACGAGCCGTAAGTCCCAAAGATACACGCTTTTTAACACTCAAAAAATCATCTATAAATCCAATGGCACCGTTAAGCAAAAAAGCGAGATATATAAAAAGCACCTTTCCGTTATACAAAAACGGAATAAATAACAGGGGAACAATAAAGAAAACTATGCCGCTTCCGGTAGGCGTGCCTGATTTTGTCAAATGGGACTTAGGGCCCTCCTCACGTATATGTTGAGTTATTTTATCCTTCCTCAACAAAGGTATTACAATAAGAAAAAGAATAAATGCAAAAATAAATGAAAGAATAAGATACAAAAAGCTTTTACTCATATCCGAATTTCTCCTTTATAATTTTTATGGCTTCTTCCATTTTCATTCCACGAGATCCTTTAACAAATATTACGGAATTTTTGGGTATCTCTATCTTGTCCGATAAAAAATCCGTCAAATCCGTCCTTTTGGGAAAGTAAAATGCATTTTTTATACCACAATTGTAGATCTCTTCTATGGTAAATTCAGAATATTTACCGGCTGCCAGGACCAAATCAGGTTTAATATTTGCAAGTATTTTACCTAATTTTCTGTGAGCATTTTCGGATTGTTCACCTAACTCGAACATATCTCCTAAAACAACAAAAAGCGGCCGTTTATGATTCTTAAAACGACTCAACGAATATTCAAAAGAAATAGGGTTAGCATTGTATGTTTCATCTACAAGAAGCCTATTCTCAGAAAGCATAACCTCATTTCCTCGCCCTTCCATAGGGGTAAATTCAGAGATCGCTTTTATAGATTCCCTCAGCGGAAGTCCAACGCTATACGCAATTGAAATCGTGGCAGCAATATCATATGCAAAATTAATACCGGAAAATGGAAAACATACAGAAAATTTTTCTTCATTTATATGTACATCAAGCATCATATCATTAAGATTTATACTTTTAATTTTCATTGAAATTTCACCATTATTCTTTAAAGAGAAGAAAATAGGTTTCTTTTTTAGTACCTTAGAAAATTTCCTGAAATTCTCATCGTCTCCATTTAAAATAACCGTACCCCTGTTTTTGTCCACGAAATCAGCCAGTTTGAATTTCTCTTCCGCAACATTTTTTACGTTCCCCAAATATTTTAAATGTGACATTCCGGCGTTCAATAATAATCCGAAATCGGGCTTTGATACGTCATTCAAAATATCCATATCCCCTTTCTTTTGAATCCCCATCTCAACAACGTGAAACGCACTGTTTTCATTTGCATGATTCAAGAAAAAGAGTGGTATAGAGAATTCTGTATTCGCATTGCCAGGAGTTTTAGAGACTGCAAAAAAATTATTCAAAACAAGAGCAACCATTTCCTTCGTCGTGGTTTTTCCGGCACTTCCGGTAATACCTATTACTTTTCCTTTCAATTTATTTCTTGCATACTTACCCATGTTAAGCAAAGCCCCTTTTGCAGAATTTGTTTTCAATATCAGAAAACGGTTATTACTAAAACCGAACTTCTCTTCGACCACAGCACCTAAAGCGCCTCTTTTAAATGCATCTTCCAAAAATAGATGTCCGTCGGTTTTATTGCCTTTTATCGCAAAAAATAAAGAGCCTTTTTTAACCTTTCTGCTGTCAATTACAAAACTTGTGATAGGTTTATCCACTTTAACGCTATTCTGTTCTCCTTTAATAATACGAAGTATTTCCGCAACTTCAATCTTCATCAAGTATCTCCTTTACATACTCCGCGTCACCTTTTACTACTGTTTTATTCTTAAAATGAATTTCTCTCTCTTCCCCACGCCCCAAAATTGCAACAATGTCCCCGTCTCTCATCATTGAGATTGCATTTTTAATGGCAGCAAAACGATCTTTAATAATTAAAATATTCTTTTTATGTGCTCCGACCCTTACGTCTTCTATTATTTCATCAGCATCATCACCTCTCGGGTCATCAGTTGTTAAGATAAAAACATCGCTTGAAGAAGAGTTTAAACTGCCGATACTGGCACGTTTTTCCTTTGTTGACCATCCTACGGCACCACTTACCGTGATTAATCTATTCTTCTTAATTTGATTTGCATATTTCAGTACTGCTTTAATTTCATCGGGATTATGCGCAAAATCAATTATTATAATGCCCTTGCCCGTATTGATAATATTCATTCTTCCCGGCACTTCGGGCAATCTCTCCGCGAAGTCTTTGATTTTCCCGATGCTTACCCCTTCTTCTGCAGCAAAGGCCACCAGTGCAAGAAAATTATAAAGGTTAAATTCTCCCTTTGCATTTAAAAATATAGAAGTGCTATTTTTACAATAATCAAGTGCAATCGTCATTCCTTGCGAATAAATACCTTTTACAACAGCCATATAATCCGCTTTATTCTTCACACCGTATGTTTTAAAAGATTTAGAAACAGACACAAAACGCTCAACAAATCTTGAATCAGAGTTTAGAATTGTGGGAGTATTTCCCCTGAAAAACTTTACCTTGCAATCAAGATAGTTTTGAAAAGTTCCATGAACATCAAGATGATCTATACTTATATTTGTCAGAATCTTTTTGTAGAACGAAAGTCCTTCTATTCTTTTAAACAACACGGCGGATGAAGAAACTTCCACAAAAGCAAATTTTATTCCATTATTTACCATTTTAGAGAGTATGTTATTCAGGTAAAACGCATCGGGAGTAGTAGGAGGAAATTTCTCCTTGAGTATGAACCCTTCACCCATATCCTCCCCCATTGTTCCTAAAAATCCGGATTTAAATCCAAGTTCATTGAAAAAAGAGTAAAGAATATAAGCAGTAGTTGTTTTACCTGACGTTCCGGTAATTCCGACAAGTTTTAACCTCTTGGATGGAAAGTTAAAAAATGAGGAAGAGATCTTTGCATATGCACTACGTGAGTCTTTTACCTTTACTGAGACAATATTTTCTGGTAGTTTAACATCATTTTCATGTACTACTCCTACTGCACCCCTATTTATTGCCTCTGGTATTTTTCTATGAGAGTCAAAACGAGTACCTTTCATAGCGACAAATAAATCACCTTTTCTAACTTTCCGCGAATCAATTTCTACCCTGTTAAATTTTACGTTAATATTACCAGAATAAGAAAATTCAGAAAACAACTTTTTTAATTTAATAGCCTTCATGCACATTGTCCTGTGGAATTTTCATATACTTTACAATATAGCTTGCAACTTTTTGAAATAAGGGCGCAGCAACATATAAAGAATAAGTAGGTTTTTCGGTTTCATCGATTATAGTAAGAATTACAACCTGCGGATTGTTTGCAGGTAATATACCGCAAAAACTATATATAAGCTTCGTATTAGAGTAACCACCCTGCAAGTCCGGCTTCTGGGCAGTTCCTGTTTTTCCTGCAACAGTATATCCTTTAAGTTCTGCCTGGGGAACTCCTTTGTCTGTAACAACAGCCTTTAATGCATCCATCACTTCCGAAGCAACCTTCGGAGATGTAACAATTTTTCTTATTCTCGGCGCATTGTAGTATTTAACATTACCACTCGAATCTTTTATTTCTTTCACAATAACGGGTTTCATTTCTATACCCTTGTTAGCAATAGCGCAAAAAGCATCTATAAGCTGAATAGGAGTAACTGCAACACCTTGTCCATAGGACATAGTCGCAAGTTCGACATCTCCGATGTCTTTCGCTTCGGGAACAATACCTTTTTCTTCCCCGGGTAAATTAATACCTGTATACTCTCCCAATCCAAATCGCCTAAAGTACCTTAAAAGTTGTTCTTTGCCGAGTTTCAAACCTATTTTCATAAACGCAACATCACAAGAGTTTCTCATAATTTCATTAAGACCGTGCTCTTCTCCATGTGTTCTCCAGCAATGTAAAATTCTGTCTTTAACATGTAAAGAGCCGGAGCAGTAAAAAGAATCATCAGTTTTTAATGTGCCTTCCTGAAGTGCGGCAGCAGCAATTATCGGCTTCAAAACAGAACCGGGTTCATAATTCAATTGAGTTGCTCTATTCATTAAATTATTTGAATCCACCGATTTATGATTTGACATATCAAAGTTCGGATAAGAAGCCATACCAAGTACTTCTCCGTTTTTTGGGTTCATAACTATTACGACACCGGATTTTGCTTTATCCTTAACTACAGCTTCCTTCAAATACTTCTCAATTGCATATTGTATATTTGAGTCTATTGTAAGTTGAACCGTATCACCTTTACGTGGTTTAATTTCAAACATAGAAACATCAGGTACAACTGGCCTGGATGAAGTTTTAGGCCATAAAATTTCCCCGCTAACACCCTTCAGCATACTATTAAACTTATACTCTATTCCTGCTAATCCATTATCATCACTTCCCACAAAACCTATTACATTTGATAAAAGACTGCGAAACGGGTAAATACGTTCTTCCGTAGGAGTAATGGCAACGCCTTTTTCTATACCTAACTTTTGAATTTCCTCTTTTTCTCGCTTATTAAGCGAAGTAGTTATTCTTACAAAAACCTTATATTTTACTAAAATTTCATTTAGAGTCTGTGCTTTTATGTCGATAATCTCCGGCAGCCTTTCTAATAAAATATTCTTTTCACTTTCATTAAGATAAGACGGGTTTATATCAAGTTCATATGATGGTTTACTTATCGCAATAGCAACTCCATCCCTATCAAGAATATCGCCTCTTTCCCCTTTAACAGCTACAACATTAGGTGCAATTTGAGTTTGAATCTGGGCAAGGTAATAAGCTCGGTGAAACACCTGAAGGTACAATAATCGTCCGAAAATAACAGTAAATACAATAACAAAAAATAAAAATAGTAAAATTATTCTGGTTGTAAAAGTATCACTCTCATCTCGCATTTTTAATCTCCACAATAATATAAGAATCAGGTAAAGTCATTCCAAGCCTATTTATTGCAATGTTCTCAACTGTTGCAATTTCCGTAGAATTATAATACTGGGCAGTTAAAGTTCTGTTTGTTTGCTCAAGTTCACCATACTGTTTTGTAAGTGATTTAATCTTTCTCTCCGCACGAGTAATCTTAAAGTTAGAGACACCTATAACTATGAATAGAAAAACAACTATTGCCACAATAACTGTTATTTTTCTATTCATATTCGCTCTGCCACTCTTAATTTTGCACTTCTTGCGCGCCTATTATAATGTATTTCTGACATTTGTGGCACGATTACTTTTTTATTTATTCTTTTTAGCCGTACATCACTCCTAAAAGCCTGCTTTATGGCTCTATCCTCCAATGAATGATATGAAATTATTGCAATGCGTCCCCGTACTCCAATTAAATCCGGTGCATCTTTCAAAAATTGTGCAAGATTTTCCGTTTCACTGTTCACAAAAATACGTAAAGCCTGGAATGTTTTGGTCGCAGGGTGAATTCGCCTATTACCATGAGGATAAACACTTATTACAATGTTTGCAAGCTCCTGCGTGGTTTTTATTTTTTCTATTTTTCTGTGTTTAATTATTGCTTTTGCAATGCGGCGTGAAAAGCGTTCCTCGCCAAATTTATATATAATATCTGCAATTTCTTCTTCTGGAAAGCTGTTTACCACATCGGCAGCAGCTAAATCGGACTTTGCATCCATTCTCATATCCAGTGGCCCATCTTTCATAAAACTAAATCCCCTCCTTTCGTAGTATAGTTGAAGAGAGGATAGCCCTAAATCTGCGAGAATTTTATTTGCCTGCATGAATTTATGTTCTTCACTTATTTCCTTAATATTGGCAAAATTATTATTGATAAGAGCAAAGTTAGTGCCAATCTTGGATAAACGTATTTTCGCTTTCCTAAGAGATTCTTCATCTCTGTCCATTCCATACAGAAAACCTGAAGGACCTATAACTTTTAGAATTTGAGAACTATGCCCTCCTTCTCCGACAGTACAATCAATTACAACATCGCCTTCTTTAACCTGCAAGTTTACTATAGTTTCATCCAGTAAAACAGGTATATGTAGTATATCCATTAATTTAATTATAACATTAAGCTATAAAAAAATAAACACCCGAGCAAAGGGTAAGCCGGATTCTGTAGCACAATCGCTGCGATCATTTATCTAATGCGACCAACCCGATGGCATAGGGGGAGTACCTTTTACCATCCTATTTGGTCTTGCTCCGAGTGGGGTTTACCATGCAACATCCTGTTACCAGGACATCCGGTAGTCTCTTACACTACCTTTTCACCCTTACAGATAATGTACCTGCGGTTCTTTTCTGTGGCACTTTCCCTGGGGTCACCCCCGCCTGGATTTCCCAGGCACTCTACTCCCTGGAGTCCGGACTTTCCTCAAGATACCGTAGTATCTTGCGATCGCATCCTTTACTCGAGATTATTGTTTAGACTCAGCGGGAAAGTATAGTATTTTCCCGCATACTTCACACCTTATGAGTTTTTCACCTTTACTCTCTTTCAATGCTTCCAAAACTTCAAGTGGCAACATTGCACCACAATTTGAGCAAGCATCCTGCATTACCGGTGCAATCGCTCCATAAGGAAAACTGCTCTTAATGGTCTCATATTTAGTAAGAATATCCTGGGGAATCTTTCCGGTAATATCCTTAAATTCTTTTTGTAATTTCGCAGTTACTTCCTTTATCTCTTTTTCAAGTAATTTTCTTTCTTTCCTTATTTGCTTTAATTTATTTTCCGAATCTTCTATACGCTTCCCAATACTATCTATCTGTAATTTTTTCTCTTCAATGGTAGTTTCGGTAAACTCGATATTATTCTTAAGCTCTTCGGCTTTAAGCTCAAGGTTTTCCTTTGTTTTTTTCGCTGCCTTAATCTCTTTGCTTGTTTTTAATTTATTTCCACCTAATAATACTGTAATACCTTTAAGTTGTTCATTGTTTTCTTCAACGTCTTTCTTAATTTCTCTTTTCCTCTGAACAAAACCGTCTACTGCAGAATTTAGCCCTTCTATCTGATTCTTATATCCCACAATTTCATTCTTTATCTGAAGTTCCTGGTCTATTTCTTTTATTCTTGCTTCTTTGTCACGTAAATTTCTTTCTTTTTGTTCAAATTCATAAAGTAACTTTATATACATTGACACCTCCAAATTGAAATGGTGGGCCCGCCCGGATTCGAACCAGGAACCAATTGGTTATGAGCCAACTGCTCTACCGTTGAGCTACGGGCCCCATTTTCTTTGCAATATTATTTTATACAAGTTTGAATTAAAGTCAATGACTTTAAACGATATTTAAATAAATTACCTTTTTCATTATAATAAAAACATGGAAGAAAATAAAAAATTACATTTTTATTCGGATGGCAAAAAAATATTGATTATTCACACAAATAAAAGTTTAAATATTACACAATACGGTAAGAAGGTTAATATACCAACCAAAAACATAAAAAAGATACATATAGAAAAACGAAGAACGAAATTCAAGCCGGATTTATTTTTTATATTATATGCTATATTCAGCACAGCACTAGGAGCGGGAGTCATTTATTTTTTATTCCGTAAAGAAAAAGAACAGAGTATCACATGGTGGGTAGCAATTTTCGTTTTAATCTCAATACTTGCTGTATTTTCTATGATTAAATCCGCAAATATGAAAATGTCTCTGTTTATAGAGTCAAGCAAAACGAACTTAGAGGTACCTTTGGACAAATATTCAGATTTAAATCATATAAAAGAATTTTTTAAAGAACTCGGTTTTACTGTTTCGTAATATTCAATCCAACATCCGATAAAGAAGACTTTTTAACAAGGACAGCATCAATATGGGATGGTATACGAAAATTTTTATCTTTTTCTCTTACAACAAACATTCCTACAAATAGAAATCCGATTGACAGAATAACAGAAAGCAAGTTTTCAAGCGAACCTAAATGTACATTTAAACCCTTTTCCAGAACAAGCCCTATCGCAAGACCAATTAAAAAATATAAAAACGGGATTATATAAATAGTAAAAATACCTTTTATAATATCGCTCTCTTCGTACTCGAACTCTACAAGATCTCCTACCTCCGCTCCCATACCATTCCTGGCAAGGATCGTTTGTTTAGCTCCGGAAAGTTTGGAAGGGCAATTCGTTTCAAGAGGACAATGTGCGCATTCATTACTTGTTGCCGCTCTTATTTCAACAACATCTTCTCTAACACTCTCAACTATTCCTACTTCTCTCATATTTTATCTCCTTCCAAATAGGCACTTTTTCTTTTACAACATCGACAATCCACTTACACGCGTCGAAGCTTTCTCTTCTATGTGCAGAAGAAACCGCAACTAAAAAAGATATTTCTCTCAAGGGAATTAACCCCACCCTATGAATAATTACAGCTTCCCTTACATGGAACTTTTCCTTCGCCTCTTTCACTATCTTTTGCATCTCTTTTATTGCCATCTCATTATATGCAGTATAATTTATAGCTAAAACATCACCGTCTTCCTTACTTTTACGGGGTTCACCCAAAAAAATTACAATAGCACCTGCATCTTCTCTTTTTAAGGATAATTTCACTTTTTCCACATCAATTTTATCAACTTGTATAATCGTTGTCATTTACCCTCCTTCCACCGGCGGAATTATGGCAACAGTATCACCATCCTTTAAAGAGGTATCTTCCTGCGCATACTCCAGGTTCACAGAAAACATTGAATTTTTAAGGACTTTAGATACAGATGGGTACGTAGCCAATAAAACCTTTTCTAGATCACGACAGTTTTTTCCGTTAAATTTGATCTGCTCACTATTCTTTTTAACTATTCTCTTTACTTCGGCAAAATAAAGCATTTTTATTTTCATATTATTATTATAGCATAAATAAAAATAAATTTAACGCAGAGCATTGACTGACGAGAATTTTTTGTTAAAATTAATACATGAAAAAAGAAGAGTTTAAAATGCCTCCAGGGCAAAGAATTACAACAAGATGGTATGCGATATCAGCGCTTGAAAAACCAGAAGTAAATATCTCTTCATATAAACTTACACTCACGGGACTTATAGACAAGGAGCAGAGTTTTACTTATAAAAAGATTCTTTCGCTGCCTTCCGCAGAGAAACAGTTTGATATTCACTGCGTAGATAAATGGAGCTATACAGGCCCAATTTTTAAGGGTATTTATCCTAAAGAATTATTTAAAAACATAAAAATAAAGAAAAACGGACAATTCGTAATTATTCACACAATGGAAGGTTACTCAACCGACTTACCTTTAAGCTTTCTGCTCAGTGAAAATGTATTACTTGCATACGAAGCGAATGGAATCCCATTAGATGCAGACCATGGATTTCCGTTGAGACTTGTCGTATATGGGAAATATGCATATAAAGACGCTAAGTGGGTTTCACAACTTGAAATTACGGATAAAGATATTCCGGGGTATTGGGAAAAGAGAGGTTATAGCAAATCAGCAGACATATATAAGGAAGAACGGTTCGAATAACAAATTACATTTCAATTTATCACTAAAACCTATGGCTCAGATTGCTTACTATTTCCTAAAACCTCTTATGTATAATGCTGAAATTTATTTTTTAAGCTTACATTGACATCAACTATAAATTTTA
>CAYYKP010000008.1:0-28490 GCA_964468055.1 uncultured Caldisericales bacterium | reverse complement strand
GAATTCTTTAAGGCCACATGTATCTCCTGCTTACGTGCTACATTGGGAACATAGTCAAGATCACATTCGGGATCTTTTTCTTTGTAGTTTATTGTAGGAAATATTATTCCTTGTTTAATGGAAAGTGCAGTTGCCACCGACTCTACGGCACCTGAGCCTCCTAGTAGATGACCAATCATGGACTTTGTAGAACTCACAGGAATATTATATGCATGTTCGCCAAAAATCTGCTTAATAGCTGAAGTTTCGTATTTATCGTTTAACGCAGTAGACGTACCATGAGCATTAATGTAATCGACATCTTTCTTGTTAATGCCTGCTTTTTTCATAGCGATAAGCATTGCCCTCTTAATCTGCGCAAGACCTGGATCAGGAGCCGTTGTATGATATGCATCCGTTGTAGAACCATAACCGGAGAGTTCTGCATAAATATGTGCTCCTCGCTTCCGTGCATGATTAAGGGATTCAAGTATTAACATACCTGCTCCCTCGCCAACTACAAAACCATCTCTTGTTTTATCAAAAGGTCTAGAAGCGGTTTCCGGAGAGTCATTGCGTTTTGAAAGGGCCCTCATATTGGCAAAAGCAGCAATGCCCATTTCAGTAACTGCAGCGTCACCACCACCTGCAACAGCAACGTCAAGATCACCACGCTGAACTGCAAGAAGTGCTTCACCAATTGTTTGAGTTGCGGAAGCACAAGCAGCTACAGCGGAGAGAGTCGTTCCTTTAAAGCCAAAGCGTATAGCAATATAAGCGGGAATAGAATCAACTATCATCTGATTAACAAAAAAAGGGCTTACTCGCCTTGGGCCTCGATCAAACAGTATCTTATACTGTTCAGCCATAGAGTTAATACCGCCAATTCCGGATGTAGCGTATACACCTATCCGTTCAAGGTCTTCTTTATTAGGTTCAATACCCGCATCGTTAACAGCTTCTTTAGCTGCGATGAATGCGAATTGCTGTACTCTATCCAGGCGTCGAATTTCCTTCTTATCAAAATAATTTTCAGGATTAAAATCCTTAACTTCACCCGCAATTTGTACAGCAAGGTTTTTGGGATCAAATAATGTAATACGAGAAACACCTGAATGTCCCTCACTGAGTTCTTTCAAAAATTTCTTTTTACCAATACCAATAGGGGAAACTACTCCCAATCCGGTTATAACTACTCTATTCTTCATGCTATTTCAGATGTTCCTTAATGTATTGGACTGTTGCGCCAAATGTAACAATTTTCTCGATGTCTTCATCCGGAATTTTCATTCCAAACTCGTCTTCCAAAGCCATTGCAATGTCCACAAGGCTTAAAGAATCAGCTCCAAGATCCTCAACATACTTTGCACTATCCACAATTTTGTCATTTTCAACACCAAGCTTGTCCTTAATAATTTCTGTTACCTTTGTTCTAATTTCTTTTTCATCCATAATAAAGCCTCCTTTAAATTTATCTTTAACCTAAACTCAAACCACCGTCTACTATAATTGTATCGCCTGTTATATATGATGCAAGGGGAGATACGAGAAATATAACAACATTTGCAATGTCCTCCGGCCTGCCAGGCGCTTTTTTGAGAACTTTTTTGAGAAATTCTTCTTTTACTTTTTGAGAAAGTTTTTTAGTCATATCAGTTTCTATAAAACCTGGCGCAATGGCATTTGCAGTAATGTTTCTAGATGAATATTCTATGGCAGTAACTTTTGTAAGACCAACCAGCCCTGCTTTTGAAGAAACATAGTTTGCCTGCCCTATATTACCGGTAATTCCAACGATAGAAGAAATATTAACAATACGACCAAATCTACTCTTTACCATATACTTTAGAACGTGCTTTGTCATAAGAAACGCACCTTTAAGGTTTGTTTCAAGTACTTTATCCCAGTCTTCTGAAGTCATCCTCATAATAAGAGTATCGCGGTTTATGCCGGCATTATTAATCAATATATCTATTTTACCAAATTCTTTAATAATATATTCTACAGTTTTTTGAACATCTTCTTCATTTGTAACATCACATTTTAAAGCAATCACTTTTCTTTTTTTATCCTCGATAATTCTTTTTGTCTCTTCAGCTGCCTCAAAATTGTGAGCATAAAGAATAGCAACATCGGCACCAGAATCTGCAAGCGCAATTGCAGTGGCTTTGCCTATTCCCCTGGAGCCTCCGGTTACCACGGCTTTCATCCCTGATAAATCTATATTAAGCATTTAGTACTGCCTCTGAAGATAATACTTGAACATCTTTTATCGTACGTCCAATTAAACCATTAAGAACTTTTTTGGGACCTACCTCATAGAATTTATTTACACCAAAATCTTGCATTGCATGGATTGACTTTGTCCACAAAACCGGTGCAGTAATTTGTTTTTTCAAATTAGACTTAATCAAATCCACAGAATCAACAATTTTTCCGGTTGCATTTTGCACAACAGGAACCCCCGGTTTATTAAAATGTACCTTACCAATATAGGTGCTCATATCTTCCACTATGGGCATCATCAAAGGAGAGTGAAACGGGGCAGAAACATTGAGAATCTTTACAAGGCGTGCTCCGTACTGTTTTGCGGTATTCTCTGCTTTTTCTATGGCAGAGCTCTCTCCAGAAAGTACAACCTGACCGGGAGAATTAAAATTCGCGGCAACGATAACACCAAACTGTGAAGAGTGTTTAATTACTTCTTTAATTTTATCATTATTTAGTCCTATAACTGCAAGCATTTTTCCAGGTGCATTATCTGCCACTTGTTTCATTAAAAGACCTCGTTCCCTAACAAGTAGTACTCCCTCTTCAAAAGAAAATACGCCTGCTGAAAAAAGGGCAGAATATTCTCCGAGACTATGTCCTGCAACAAGTTCTGGTTTTATCCCTTTTTCTTTAAGCATTACGTCATATATCGAAGAGATAGTGAATAAAGCAGGCTGAGCATTCTCCGTGGATGTAAGCTTACTTATAGGTCCTTCATTGCAGAGTTTTAATAGATCGAATCCTATAACAGCAGAAGCTTTACTAAAAAATTTACTTTTAAGAGAGGAGTCAGGAATTTTCTTGCTCATTCCAACATATTGAGAGCCTTGACCCGGAAAAACAAATGCAATCATTTTGACCACTCTACGATAAAAGCTCCCGATGTCATTCCGGCACCAAAAGAGACCATAAGAATATTATCTCCCTTTTTAATCTTACCGGTACGATACGTTTCATCAAGTGCTATTGGAATAGACGCCGCAGAAGAATTACCATATTTATCAATAGTTACTACAACCTTTTCCTTTGGAATGCCTAACCTTTTCGTTCCGGCATCCATAATTCGAATATTAGCTTGGTGAGGAATAAACCAACGTATATCATCGGAGGTAAGTTCTGCCTTAGATAGAACACTTTTTGAAATCCTTCCTATTTCTCTTACAGAAAACTTAAAGACTTCACGCCCGTTCATTGTGGTATATTGTAATTTATTTTCCAAAACTTCTTTGCTAAAAGGCATTTTGGAACCACCCGCTGGAAATGTCAGATATTCTGCAAGACTTCCATCCGTATATAGCTCAAAAGATTTAAACCCTCCGGATTCAACATTTCCAAGAACAGTCGCTCCAGCTCCATCACCAAAAAGAACATACGTATATCTGTCGGTTTTATCCATCATTCTTGTAATAACTTCCGCACCGATGGTAAGTACGTATTTATACATTCCTGCCTTAATAAATTGGGCACCTACTGTAGTAGCAAATATCCAACCCGGACAGCCTGCTTGCAAATCAAAAGCAGCAGCATTTTTAGCACCTATCTTATCCTGCACAAGGCAAGCAGTTGCCGGGTATCTCATATCGGGAGAGTTCGTACCGACAATAATTAGGCCGATATCCTCAGGAGATATACCGGCATCTTTAATTGCCTTTTCTGCGGCGATTGCAGCAAGGTCACTAGTAGTTTGATTATCAGCAGCAAATCTTCTTTCCACAATTCCTGTCCTAGACCTTATCCATTCATCGGAAGTATCCAGGATTTTTTCCATGTCAAAGTTGGTAACAACCTTATCCGGAAGATAACTACCAATACCTACAATTCCAACTTTTTTCATAATTCAGGCCTCCATAACCTTATTTTTATCTGTAAATGCAGCAGAAATGATACCCTCAGCAACAACTACGCCATTTACATATATTTTTCCTTCACTCTTTGCAAACTTATGTCTATAGGAAATTACATGGGCTTTGATAATCATCGTATCACCGGGTTTAACAACCTTTTTAAATCGGAATTTTTCTATTCCTGCAAATAGACCAAACAGATTTTTCATACGAGGTATAGTTAATATAATAAAAGCGGAAACTTGCGCCATTGTCTCTACCATTAGAACACCGGGAAATACTGGCATTCCTGGAAAATGACCTTTAAAAAAAGATTCGTCTTCTCTTAATACTCTTTTTCCGATTACACTTTCACCGGGTACAACTTCCGTAATTTCATCAACAAACAAAAATGGATCCCTTTGGGGAAGCAGTTTCTTTATTTGCTCTATGTTAAGTTTTAAAGGCTTACTCGTCATTTTCTTCTTCTATAGCAGCTCTTCTACTAAGGCGCATTTTCTTATTTTCTTTGTCTATTGCTAGCACTTTCACTTTGACTTCATCACCCAATTTCACAATATCATCCACCTTATTTACACGTTTTGTATCTAGCTGTGAAATATGAATTAGGCCCGTAATTCCATCGTCAAGCTCTACTACAGCACCAAAAGGGTGAATCCTTATTACCGTTCCTTCAACAATACTATCTACGGGGAACTTCTCATCTACTATATCCCATGGATATGGCTTTGCTTGCCTTAGGCTCAGAGAAACTTTTTCAGTTTGCAAGTTTACACTAAGAATTTTTACTTTTACTTCTTCTCCTCTCCTTACCACATCTTTGGGTAATTTCCTCCTTCCCCAGGTAAGTTCGCTGAGCCTTACAAAACCGTCAATGTTATGCCCTATATCCACAAAAATACCAAAATCTTTGATTGTCCGAACAACGCCCTCGACAATATCGCCTTTCTTTAGATTAACAAGAGCCTCTTTGCGTTCGTTCTCTTTTTCCTCTCTGATAAAATCTCTGCGAGAAACAACAATTCTGCGAATGGAGGGATCTACTTCAAGTAATTTTACGTCGAACTCTTTGCCAACATATGATTCAAGTGTTTCACCTTTTTTAAGTCCTACCTGGGACTGAGGGAGAAATGCAACGATACCTTCTACATCGGTAAGCAAACCACCCTTAATGGCCTTCATAACTTTTGCCTCTACCGTTTCAGTTCTGTTGAATCTTTCTTTCAGTTCTTGCCATTTTTCAACATAATCTGCTTTTTTCTTTGACAGAATAGCATTACCTTTTGCATTTCTATCTTTAACCACATATATATCAATTTTATCTCCCACCTTTACTACCTCTTTCGGGGAAGAAATCGACTGTAAGGAAAGCTCTCTTATCGGGATGAAATAATCTCCCTTGCCTCCTGCATTAACCATAATACCATCAGGTTCCAATTTTACTACAGCAACAGTGATAATATCACCCCTTCTCAAGGTCTTAGGGATATAATGTTTTGCAAGATTCATTGGATCACTATCATTATTCTTTTCTTTTCTTTTCTTTGTTTCCTGTTCCTCATTCTTCACAGATACTTCTCTTCTTGGAATTTTATCTACTGCGGTAGATTTAAGGATTGATTCCACATCATCCGGATTTACTCTCTCAAAAAACTCTTTTTCACCAATATCGCCCATTTCACTCTCCTTATCTTTTTATTATTTTCTATTATATAAAAAATGTCAACTTAACAAAATATTATTTTTCTGCAATAAGCGCAGCAAGTGCAAGAGAATAGAATTTAGAGTCTTCACTATCCCCTCTCGAAGTAAGCACTGCAGGAGCAGTGGTTCCCGTTACAAGACCTGCAATTTTAGAGTTTCCCAACTTAGTAGTACATTTATAAAAAGCATTTCCCGTTTCTATGTTGGGAAAAATAAGAATATCTGCATTTCCTGCAACCTCAGATTTTACTTTTTTAATTGCCGCAGCCTCTTTAGAAACTGCAAGATCTAATGCCAATGGACCATCAACAAGGCATCCTTTAATTTGTCCTCTCTCATTCATTTTTGATAGAAGAGCGCCGTCAACAGTTGCCTGCATCTTTGGATTAACGGTTTCAACAGCTGCAATTACAGCAACTTTAGGACTGTCTATGCCAAGTTTGTGAGAAATCGCAGTATCATAATTAATCATTGCTTGTTTTATTTTAAGATCCGGATTTGGAATTACAGCAACATCCGATACAACAAGAAGTTTTGAATAAGTAGGAATTTCAATAATTGTTGCATGTGATAAAATTGCTCCCGGAGGCAACAAACCTTCTTCCTTATTTAAAATTCCGCGCATATAATTAGCTGTATGACATAAACCTTTCATTAAAAGATCTGCTCTTTTATCCCTTACCGCACGTACTGCCTGCCTAATTGCTTCATTTTCTTCAGGTACATCCACAACTTCAAAAAGGGAAATATCGATATTATTCGTTTTTGCAACTCGTTCTACTTCGTTTTTTTCAGCAAAAACAATTGCATTAAACAAACCTTCCTTTACCCCCTGTTCAATTGCTTGAAGCGTATGAGCATCCTGTCCATACGCAACAGAAACTGTTCTTTTTTCTCTGTTCTTTACTTCTTCTACAATTTCCTTTAATGTTTTTAACACAATAAACCTCCTGTTTTTAATTTTTACTTGCAATTGCAAGCGCTATAGAATTAAATTTTACTTCACTTTTATCTGCTCTTGAAGGAATCATTACGGGCACTTTTGTCCCTACTATTATATGAGCATTTTTAAATTTTGCATAATAGGCAAGCGATTTTCCAAAAACATTTCCAACTGTAATGTTAGGGACAATTAATATATCTGCAAACCCTGCAACATCAGATTTAATTCCTTTCTTTTTAGCAGCATATTCGGAAATTGCATTATCCAGTGCAAGAGGACCATCAATTGTGCAGTTTTTAATTTGCCCTCTTGTATTCATTTTTGAAATCATCGCCCATTTTAGTGTGTCATCCATATCCGTATTAACCACTTCAACTGCTGAAAGAAGTGCAACTTTCGGATTGTCCGTGCCAAGTTTGCGTGCAACATATACTGCATTATTTATGATTGAAACAAGTCCTTTAAGATCGGGGTTTATATTAACGCCGCCATCACTCATTAAAATAAGTTTATTTGAAATAACGGAATCTTCATACACAAAAACATCGCTTATCATTTTATCAGTTCTTAAACCGTTCTGTTTATCAAGCACTGCTTTTAGTAGATATGCTGTTTTTATCTGTCCTTTTAATAGAATACCTCCATTCTCATTTACTTCTCTTACTGCACGAGGACCTTTTTCGTATTCATTTCTGGTTTCAACTATATTTTCGACAAAATCTCTTCTGTCAAATTGCGAAAGCGTATGCTCTATCTCTTTTTTTGCTCCGACAAGAATAGCTTTACCAAAGCCATAGTCATAACTCTGCTTTACCGCTTTTACAGCCTCTATATCTTCTCCGCCAGCAACAACAATACGTTCTCTTCCTTTTGTTTTAAGATGAAAAAAAAGTTCTTCAAAATTTCTAAACATATTTATCTCCTTTAAATGTATTCTTTGGGCTTTTCTTCGCCATTCAAAGCTCTTAATGCTGCAAAGGCAAGAGCTTCTAATTCTTTTTCGCCGGGATATACAACCATTGGAGCTATCCAGCTAATCCTTCGTTCAATGTTATCAGTAAGCTCCTTATTGTATGAAATACCACCTGTTAGAATGATAGCTTCCACGTTACCCTTTAATACGGTAGCCATAGCTACAATCTCTTTGGCGATTTGGTAGCACATCGCTTCGAATATAAGCCCTGCATATTCATCTTTAGATTTAACCTTACCAATAACTTCTTTCATGTTGTTTGTTCCAAGGTATGATATCATTCCACCTTCTTTTGTAAGGAGGCGTTTCAATGTCCTTTCGTTATATTTTTCGGAATATGACATCTCGACAACATTTATGGATGGTAAGCCCCCTGCTCGCTCAGGAGAAAAAGGGCCACCTTCATTTGCATTGTTCACATCAATAATTTTCCCTTGACGTATAGGCACAATGGATATTCCTCCTCCTAAATGAGCCACAATGATGTTTAATTCTTCTAATCTTTTGCCATGATCTATTGCGTATCTATAAGCATTAGCTCTGATATTTAAAGCATGTAACAACGAGTGCCTTTTGATAGCTTTTAATCCTGAAATACGAGCAATATCGTCGAATTCATCTACAGAAACAGGGTCGGCAATAAAAGCAGGGATACCAAGTGGCTTTGCAATCTCGCTTGCAATAATGCCTCCAAGGTTAGAGGGATGTTGTACTTTTGAGTTAACAAGGTCATTCAGCATTATTTCGTTAACTATATATGTACCTGCCTCTATAGGTTTCAGGATACCTCCTCTTCCTATAACCGCATTGAGAGAATTTATCCTTACCTCATGTTTTTCCAACATTTCAATAATCTTTTCTTTTCTAAAATCTTTTTGATCCATAAAGAAATTAAATTTTGAAAGCTCTTCAGCCGAGTGATGAATTGACTCTGAGAAAATAAGTTGTTCATTATCATAGAGTCCCATCTTTGTTGAAGTAGAGCCCGGATTGATTACAAGTATTCTCATATCCACCTCCTTAAAAGTTCTTTTGCCTGATTTATTGTTGTTTCAGTTATATTACTTCCGGAAATCATACGTGCAATTTCATTAACTCGTTCATCATCAGTAAGTTTTTTAACATTAAGAAATGTTTCTTTATTTTTTACTTCCTTCTCTACTACAAAATGCTCTCCTGGCAATGAGGCAATTTGAGGAAGGTGTGTTATACATATCACTTGCCTAAAATGTGAAATTTCAAGTAGCTTTTCTGCAACCTTTTCTCCGGTTTTTCCGCCAATTCCTGCATCTACTTCATCAAAAGCAAGCGTCGGTATCTCATCTATATTGGCAATTACCCTTTTAATGGCAAGCATAATACGTGAAAGTTCTCCTCCGGATGCAATAGAGGCAAGGTCCTTGAAATCCTCTCCTACATTTGGCGCAATAAGAAATTTAACAGAGTCAATACCGGATGAAAATATCTTTACCTTTTTACCATCAATGCTTATACCATTTTTATCCTCTATGCTTTCTATGTATACCTTAAAATCTGCATTCTCCATTGCGAGATCTTTTAATTCCTTAACAACCTGTTTTCTGAACTTCTCGGCTGCATTATATCGCATTTTAGATAAATTTGATGCATCTATTTTTAGCTTTCCAAAAATTATTTTTTTCTTTTTTTGTAGATTATCAATTTTATCGCTTAATGAGTTAAACAAACCGGCCTTTCCCTTTAGCTCATTAAAATAAGAAATGAGTTCAGAAACGTTTCGTCTGTATTTCATTGTAAGAGTGGAAAGAAGAGACAATCTTTCTTCTATTTCTGAAAGTTCTTCTGGATCACGCAAATTTTCACCCGAGAAATCAACAAGCTCCATATCCATGTCTTTTATTTCTGCGCGTAAAGATTCGATACGTTCAAGAGATGTCAATAGACTTGGAGCTATCTTACTTGCCTTTGATATATTAAAAAGGAGTTTATCCAAAAGATCAAGGATAGATCCGCCTTCATTCTGTGAAATTATAGAATGCGATTCTAATATTAAGTCAGAAAGTTCCTGTGCATTAGCAAGTATTTTCTCTTTTTTTTGCAGTTCTTCCGTTTCTCCCTCAACAAGGTTTGCTTTATCTAATTCTGCAATCTCGAAATCAATAAAATCCCTTTCTTCCTTGTACTTTCTATCCTTTTCTGTAAGCTCTGTAATCTCAGCGGTTATCTCTTTTAATGTCAGAACCTCATGCCTTACTTGCTCTGAAAGAACAAGTAGTTCTTTGCCGCCGAATCTATCTAGAATGTGAATATGATTATCCTTGTTCAATAATGATTGTACAGCATGCTGGCCAAGCATATCAATTAAGGTGCTTCCTAGTTCTCCAAGAGCCTTTACAGAGACAAAATGCCCATTTATACCAGCTCTTGTTCTATTGTTATAGACTGTCCTTGTCAGAATCACGATATTTTCCTCATCAAGAAGATCATATTTTTCAAGAATTTGTCTTCCTCTTTGAGAATCGTTTAGCGTAAAACTTGCTTCAATTTGTGCTTTTTCACTCCCAGTTCTTATTACATTATTGTTTATAGCGCTTCCACAGGCTGCGGAGATAGCTCTCATTATAATCGTTTTGCCAGCCCCCGTTTCCCCCGTTATTAGTACTAAATTGGAACTAAAAGCAATTTCTGTTTTCTTCGCGATTGCAAAATCTGTTAGTAGCAAACCTGCTAACATTTACATTCCCCAACCAAATTTCTTGTTTAAAACATCAAAGAAATTCTTATTCTTTAAGTGTATTATACTTAAATATGCTTCGTTTTTTTGGAATACAAGCCTGTCAAACTTATTAAGCATTGCAATTTTTTCGCCATCTCTTAGTAAGAATACATTATCACTTGAAAGAATGCGTACTGAAAGTTTATCGGAATCCGAAAATATCACAGGCCTTGCAGTAAGCTTATGAGGTGCTATAAATGTAAGAGAAAAAACATTTGAAAGCGGACTTACAATAGGTCCTCCCAATGAAAGTGAATAAGCTGTAGATCCCGTAGGAGTGGCAACGACCATTCCATCAGATCTGAAGTTTCCAGCACTCATATTGTTTACAAAAATCTCCGTACTCAGTATCTTACCTGTTATTTGCCTTTGAAGAACAAAGTCATTTACTGCCTTAAATTCCTTTTCCTCAGTTTTATCATTGGAATAAATCATTTTAAGGGTCGCCCTCTTTTCTATGTAGTACTTTCCCTTTAAAACCTCTTCCGCCGCATCAAATATATCTCTTGCTTCAACGTCTGTAAGAAAACCAAGATTCCCTAGGTTTACGCCAATAATCGGAATATTAAGTTTTATACCAATATGCGCAGCCCTAAGAAAGGTACCATCCCCTCCAAGACTCATAATTAACGTGTTTTCCGCATTTTCTATTTTAGATAATTCATCTCTATAGAGAACTTTTACTCCTCTTCTCACAAAAAAAGACGCAATCTCCTTTCCCGTTTCTTCAATACCATTATTTTTCAGGTAAAAAATTCCTATTCTCACAATTTTTCCCATGCGTTATCTATTATTTTATTGATTGTTTCAAATTTTACAAGTGTTCCTGTCTTTTTTATGTGAAAAAAAAATTCAATATTCCCTTTTCCGCCTTTTATAGGCGAAAATGTTGCATCTACTACTGTAAGGCCTATATTACTGATTGCAGGAATAAGATTGGTTAGAATTTTACTATGATACTCTTTATTTTTTACGATGCCTTTTTTTAAATACTCTCTTCTTCCTTCAAATTGAGGCTTCACAAGTGAAACAATATCTGCACTGTCTTTAATAAACTCCGAAATAACGGGAAGTATTTTCAAGATGGATATAAACGAAACATCCATAACAATAAGGTCAAGTAGCTCTGGTATCTCTTTTTTTGTAAGGTAACGTGCATTTGTCCGTTCAAATAAGATTACCTTGTCATTATTCCTCAAGGTAAGATCAATTTGTCCATAGCCCACATCTACAGCATAAATTTTACTGGCACCACTCTTCAGAAGACAGTCAGTAAAGCCGCCCGTAGATACTCCAATATCTGCTGCTACATTGTTTTTTACATTGATTTGAAAAGTTTCCAATGCTTTCTCAAGCTTTAATCCACCTCTACCCACAAATTTTTTGGGCATTTTGAGAGTAATTACATCATCATCACCAACAAGTTTATTCGCTTTGTTTATAACTTCTCCATTTAAAAGTACTATTCCTTCAATAATAAACCTTTTTGCTTCAGAACGGCTCTTCAGTATTTTTCTTTCGACTACGACTTGATCAATTCTTTTCTTTGACAAGTTTCTCCCCTATGCTTGCAATATTGCTTCCTGAAAGTCCATATTTTTCGAGAAGTTTGTCTCTATTTCCCTGTTCAGGAAAAATATCATTTATGCCCATAGACACAACAACTACACCCACACCAGAAAGAATTTCCTTTACTGCGGATCCAAAACCGCCTACTACCGTATTATCCTCGACCGTTATTACTTTTCCACTCTTTAACGCTTCATTCAGGATTGATTCTTTGTCAATAGGTTTCACAAATCTTGCGTTTATAAGACCTGCTGATATATTCCTGTCTCTAAGAATTTTTACGGCTTCCAATGCAGGATAGTACATAACCCCAATTGAAATAATAAGAAGATCCTTTCCGCTTTCTATGATTTCTGATTTTCCGCATTCAATATGGATTTTAAGGGTTTCATCTTCTTCGGCATAATCTTTGGGATAACGTATGGAGGCGGGGTGTTTACATCTTAGAGCAATTCTAAGCATTGCTCTAAGTTCAGGGGCATTCTTTGGCGCCATAACCACAAAATTCGGAATTGTACGCATAAAAGAAAGGTCAAATATGCCTTGATGAGTAGGTCCATCCTGAGAAACTACCCCGGCTCTGTCAAGTGCAAATACAATAGGAAGATCGAGAATCCCAACATCATGCACAAGTTGGTCATATGCACGCTGCATAAATGTTGAATAAATAGCAACAACTGGTTTTAGGCCCTCTTTTGCCATACCTGCTCCAGCTGTTACCGCGCATTGTTCGGCGATTCCTACGTCAAGAAACCTACTCGGAAATAAACCTCCAAATTTGCTCATCTTTGTTCCATCAGGCATTGCTGCAGTGATTGCCACTATCTTACCGTCTTCTTCTCCTAATGATGCAAGTTCGTTTCCAAAAACTTCGGAAAATGACTTTTTACTAGGTACTATTCTATCTTTACCATTTTCTATGAAAAAAGGGTGTGCACTATGAAACTTTGTCGGATTCTTCTCCGCAAACTCATACCCTTTACCTTTTTTAGTAATTACATGAATAACTGTTGGAGAGTTAATATTTTTTGTCCTTTTAAAAGTATCCACAAGTGCTTTTATATTATGTCCATCAACGGGACCTAAGTAAGTAAAACCAAGTTCTTCAAAAAATACAACAGGCAAAATCAAATCTTTAACTGCAAGCTTTATGCGCCTGCCTAACGTAGTTCTCGGGAGGCGTGACTTTATTCTCTGATAAAAAGTTGAAGAGCGAAGCCGGGATAAATATTGAGACATTGCCCCAACATTTTTTGAAATAGACATCTCGTTATCATTCAAAATAATAATAACTTTTTCCCGGAGTCTCCCTAAGTTATTTAATCCTTCATAGGCTTCCCCCGCAGTTAGTGCCCCATCCCCTATAAGAGCAATTATTTCATAGTTTTTTCTTTTAATTTTACGCGCCTCAGCGAACCCTAATGCAAGTGCAAGCGAAGTTGAAGCATGGCCAGCTATAAAAGTGTCAAATTTACTCTCTGCGGGATTCGCGTAGCCACTAATGCCCCCTTGCTGTCTTAATGTATAGAATTTATCTTTGCGGTTTGTAATAATTTTATGCGTATATATTTGGTGGCTAACATCAAATATCAATTTATCTTCCGGAAAATTGAAAGATTTATGTAATGCAAGCGTTAGCTCTACTGTACCAAGATTAGAAGCAAGATGTCCGCCTGTTTTAGAAACAGTTTGTATTATTAAAGCTCTTATTTCACCAGCAAGGTTGTTTAGCTCCTCAATGGAAAGTTTTTTTATATCATCGGGACCGCTTATCTTATCTAAAATTTTATTTTCTCTCACTTAATCCTATTCAAGGAAAAATGTGCAATTTCTACAAGAATATTGTATTTGTTATGAAATGGTTTTAAGTAGTCAATTGCTTTTTGCACAAATTCCTCTGCTATTTCTTTTGCCCTATCAATTCCATACAAAGCAACAAAAGTAGCTTTTTCATTTTTTTTATCCTGTCTGGTATCTTTGCCAAGAATTTCGGGTGTGGATACTGCATCAAGGACATCATCTATAATTTGATAACTGATGCCTAGATTTAAACCAAAATTTGTTATCGCCTTTATTGTTTCTTCATCAGCACCACTAAGTATTGCACCTGTTCTTACTGCAAGGGTTATGAGTGAAGCAGTTTTTTTCTTCTCTATATAAAGGACAGTATCTTTATCCACGGAATCCATTCCGCTTGTTACAATATCCATTACCTGGCCTCCTACAAGACCCTTAATTCCTGAATAAGCTCCAAAATCATAAATAGCAGAGAGCAATCTGTCACTGTCAAAATGTTCAATGTTTGAAGGGTTAGATATTGTTTCGAATGCAAGGGACAGAAGTGCGTCACCTGCAAGAAGTGCCATATCATTACCGTAAACCTTATGGCAAGTTGCCTTTCCTCGTCTCAAGTCGCTATTGTCCATGATAGGTAAATCATCATGAATAAGAGAATATGTATGTACCATTTCAATGGCAGACGCAAACGGAAGAATGGGTTCCTCATTATCTCTAAATTCTCTATATGTAGACAACATTAATATTGGACGAATACGTTTTCCGCCGGAAAGCAAACTGTAAGACATTGCTGCATACAAGACAGAGTGTTCCTTAAGCGGGCTTATCATAGCTTCAAGCACCGAATCAACGAAATTTCTTTTTTCTTCTAAATATTTTTCAATATCCATAAATTACCCTCCTTTATTATTTAGTAAATTTCAAATCCGATAAGGTTATTTACAGAATCATTAAGACTATACTCTACATTTTTTACTTCGGAGTACGAATTTCCCTTATTTAAAAGGCTGAGAAGCTTTAATAATAATCCCTCCTCGCCTTCAGCTGTAACTTCCACGCTTCCATCTGCAAGGTTCTTTGCATATCCACAAAGCCCTAACTTTAAGGCCTTTTCTTTTACAAAATATCTAAAGCCCACGCCTTGTACAAATCCATGAACACGTGCTTCAAGCTTTTTGTGACTCACTTACCTTTTTCCTTAAGTACGATCGCAATACACCATTAACGAAGTCTTTTGAATTTTCAGTGCCGTATTTTTTTGCAATTTCCACTGTTTCGAAAACAACAAGTCCGTCTTCCACGTCATTCACATAATCTATTTCGTATAAGGCAAGCCGTAAAATTTCCCTGTCTGGTGCGGTAACACGTTTAAAATCCCAATTTTCAAGAAGAGCGATGATTTGATCGTCGATCTTCGCAAGATTCTGAACAGTACCATTTACAAGTTTTAATGCATAATCCATCGCTACCGGAGATTCATACTGAAATACAGTTACAACGTCGGGCAAAGAGTTTTTCCCTACGTCCAAGGCAAATAAAATTTTAAATGCTATTTCTCTGGCTTTACTTCTAATTTTCATATTTCACATCTTCAATAATCACATTAATTTTCTCCGTTTTAAATGGAGTCATGCTTTCTATCTGTTTTTGTACATTCTCCTGGACTTCCTTACCAATCTCACGGAAGTCAAATCCATACTTCACTATTATAAACACATTCATATTGATAGTATGATCGTCTGTAATAACAAAATCTATACCGTGGGGACGTTTCTTATCCTTGTTTAAATAAGGTATATATTCTTCGATTCCCCTCCATGTATCTACAACTCCCTCTACGGTTAGCGTAGCATTTAAAACAATGGATTCAATTGCCTCATCTTTTATTATAATATTATTCATTTATTCACCCTCTCCAGATATGCCCCTGTCCTTGTGTCCACTCTTACAACAACTCCTTCATCCACAAACAGTGGCACATTAACTTTATATCCGGTTTCAAGTATGGCAGGTTTCATAGCAGTAGTAGCCGTGTCTCCCTTAACCCCTTTTTCAGTATGCACTACTTTAAGCTCCACAAATGTAGGTAGTTCTACGGAAATTGGTCGACTTTTGTGAAAAACAATCTTTAGTTCAAGATTATCTTTGAGAAAGTTTGCTGCACTCCCCACTTCTTTCTTTGAAAGATAAACTTGGTCATAAGTTTCCATATCCATAAATACAAAATTATCACCTTCTCTGTAAAGATACTGCATCGTTTTCCTATCAAGAAATGCTTTTTTAAATTTTTCCTCCGGCCTAAAAGTTTTTTCTATTATATTGCCTGTATCCAAATTTTTAATCTTCAAACGTACAAAGGCCGAACCTTTTCCAGGTTTGATATGCTGAAAGGTGGTTACTACATATAAATTTCCATCCATTTCAAATGTTACGCCAGTTCTTAAATCATTTGCCGAAATCATAAAGCCTCCTTATATCTCTGCTTTTTATATAAATAATAGCATAAAAGAATGTTTCGTCAACTATCCGAATTATATCATCAAACACTATTCTACATAGACATTCGTGCAAACTCTAAAATTAAATTAAGGAGCAAAATTATTATTTTAATATAAATTTGCTTTTATGGATGTTCTTCATAATAATGTTCTCAGCAAAAACATTTACACCTTACAGTAGTACTTGCACAATTTTTCCTCAGAGAAGACATCATTTTTATTCTTTGAAAAATTTTATCGCCCAGACTTCAAATTTTATTCATATTTTGTAGTATACTAAAAGTGATGAAAAAATTGATGATAGTAGAGGATGACGATAACATAAGAGAACTCCTTGAAATGTATCTTAAAAAAGCAGGCTTTGAAATAATACAAGCCTCTAACGGACGAGATGCTCTTATGCTTTTCGAAAAAATGAAACCACATTTTATAATACTTGATTTAATGCTTCCTTTGGTAGACGGAATTTCTGTTGCAAAAGAAATAAGAAAAAAGTCGAATGTGCCTATACTTATGCTTACAGCAAAAGCGGAAGAAATGGATAGAATTAAAGGACTCGAAATTGGTGCGGATGATTACGTAACAAAACCTTTTAGTCCAAAAGAGCTTGTGTTAAGAATTAAAAGCATTCTAAAACGTACATATCCGGAAGAAAGCATTATAAAATTTAAGGATTTGGAAATTTACCCAAGTGAGATGAAAGTTTACCAAAATGGAGAAGAAATTCCTTTTACCGCAAAAGAATTCAAAATTATATTTGCAATGGTTAAAAAACAAGGCACGGTTTTTAGCAGAGAAAAAATAATGGATGAAATTTATACGGAATACGATGATGTAGTGTTTGATAGAACAATTGACGTATATATTAAAAATATAAGAAAGAAGTTGGGAGACAATCCGAAATCGCCCAAATACATAGAGTCGGTTTATGGTGCAGGTTACAGGATTAAAAGGTAATGGAATTTAGGACAAAACTTGTACTGAGCTATATCTTGATCATTATTATAGTAATTTTTTTCGCATTACTGTTCGTCAATGTATATATAGGAAAACGTTTCTCTGAGATACTTATCCAGGGAAATGGACAAGGATTTTTGGTATTCATGACCCCTCAGGGGAGAATATTCACGCATGCCGTACGTTCGTCCCTTGTGTGGGCAGGTATTGTGTCTATACTTATTGGGGCAGGACTTGCATTTATAATATCGCATTTTGTAACTAATCCTTTAAAGGAAATGGAAAATTTTGCAGGAAAAATATCCAAGGGAAACTATGCAGCTCGCATTGAAATAACAAATGATGATGAAATTGGGCACTTGCAAAAAACCCTAAATGAAATGGCAAGCCATCTTGCCGGAATTGAAGGAATGAGGAAATCCCTTGTACAGAACGTATCGCACGATTTACGAACACCATTAACAAGTCTGAAAGGATATATAGAAATGGTTACTGATCCTGATTTTACATATGAAGAAAAAATGAAAGCAATTCAAGTAATAAAATCAGAAGTGGAAAGAATGGAAAGCATGTTAGAGGAACTCAGCAAGCTTTCAGCTATAGACAGCAAAAAATACGAAATGCACTCTCGGAGAATTGAACTTGGAAAAGCAATAGAAAGTGCAGTAAATTTAATGAAGATTGATGTAACCGCAAAGAATTTATATCTTAAAACAGATATTAAAGAGGCAATTTATATATACGGTGATGAAAAGAGAATCAGAGAGATGACTATTAACCTATTAAGCAACGCTATAAAATTTACCGAAAAAGGCGGAATAACAGTTGCCGTTTGTAAAAAAAACAACAAAGCAATAATCTCCGTAAAAGACACTGGGAAGGGAATTAAAAAAGAAGATTCATCTAAAATTTTCGATCGGTTCTTCAGGGGGGAAAAATCAAGACCAAAAACAGGTGGTGGTCTTGGTGTAGGACTTACAATTGTAAAAGAACTAGTGAACGCAATGGATGGGGTAATCACAGTAAAGAGTGAGGAAGGAAAAGGAACAGCGTTTGTAATTACTTTTCCGCTTATTAAATAATTTTATCTCCTTGGGTATTTTGTTGATGTTGTTTTTCTTTTTTGAACTCTATTTTTTTAATTGAATCAAGCAATTCGTTAGAATGAATTTTCAAAAAAGAGACGTCTGTTTCACTAATTTCTAAATTGCTATATTTTGTTTTATCAAATAAACTTGTAAGCTCATCAAGATAAAGAACAGGTATATTAGAATACTTGACAACACGTCCATAGAATTCGTTAGGTGTTTCATATTTCATTATTGAAAAATGTTTTTTATCCAAAAGGAACAGTACTGAGAAATAGAGGAATTTTACATATTCCGAGGGGTTTTCTATTTCTTTCAAAGATTCTTTTATTCCCTTTTGTTTAATCTTTTTTCTATATTTTGTAACTTCCCTATTTTTTAAGATTGACTGAGGAATATTCTCAGAAAAAAGTAATTTATAAAGAAGATATACAAGAAATGTTCCAAATAAGATAGCAGCAATCACAAGAATTATGCTGCTTATTTTAAAAAAGTTTCGCAATGAATCTGAAAACGAATTTGAGGTTACTACACTGTGAATAATGTTTTTTAGATTTCCCCCTCCTTTTGGAATGGTAGAGAAGGCACCATTATTAGGAAAACCTTCAAAAGTTGACGTTTTCAGGGCTTTTTTAAAAGCAGAAAAAATCTTAAAAAAGGCTACACCTGCAAAAAATATAGTAACAATAAGCACAACGATACCAGTCAACATAGATTTAAAAAAAACGGATCTTTTTGTCGTTTTGTAAAATTTAGCAATAAAAAGTATAAAAATAGCCATAAGAATAATCAAAGAAACAAGTATAAGAAAGGTCTGGAAGGAAGACATGGATTTGTAAGCTTCTTTGCCAACCCGAATCGTTACACCTATAGAATTTTTAGTACCACTATTATTGAATATTCCTCCGCTTCCTCCGTATGGAACAGCATGAGTGTCAACGGTTGCATACAATATAGAATGAATCTTTTGACCAATATTTGATTCAAACAATCCCTTCCATTTTATAGGAATTGCTTCAAGTAAAAGAATAGGAGAAACCATGATAGCGTGTTTAAAAGTAAGAATAGAATGTTCTCTAAATGCTTCAATAATATATAAATATAATGCAAGGAAAGGGATAATATTATAAAATGAGCCGAATGGTAATAAAGTAAAACTTAAGAGCAAGATAAGTAATAAAGTAAATAGTTTATTGAACTGTGAAACGAAAAAAATAAAAGTGATAAATGTTGTTACGCCAACTGATATGAGAATTGAATAAATGGGTGCAATAATCGTAACATGCTTTATTAAAGATCCGCTTATTAATGCATAAATTTGAACTGAGAGTAAGAGATACATCAAATTTTCTATCATCTTCTTACCATCTCCAATTTACTCGCATAATCTTTACCTAAAATCGGATACACAAAAATTCCATCTTTTGCAAGTGCTTCTTTTGAACGTCCCAATACGGTAAGATAATACGCTTCCTTGAAATAATAGCGGGGCGGTTTTTCCTGAGGTAAAACAAAGGTATTATCAGGTAAAAGTACAATATTTAAACGAGAGATGTAATGCTTTAATTTTAAGAGTTCAATCATTAGCTTCTCAGTAAGGTCCTTCTCCAAAAAGAAGATTTCACTGCCAAATTTAAGATGCAAAGATAACTTTTTTAGGAATAACACACTTTCTTCGGACTTTTTATTGTTTGCAAGCGCCAATGTTTTGAATAGTTGCATCAGATGAAATTCACCTTTTCCGATGGCGATATTTTCCATAGGCATACCATTTGTAATGAGTCCTACTGGTAAATGATGCTGAGTTGTATAATTTGCAACAGAAGCTGCAATTGCAGAAGCCGCATCTTGAAATTGAGTACTTTTTTTATAATAATCTATAACAATTTGGATGCGTTTTGAAGCTGTGAAATCAAGCTCCTTAACCGTAAGTTTATCCCTATGGGCAGTTTGCTTCCAATGAATCATCGATAAAGGATCATTTGTCGTATAATCTCGTATGCCGGCAATAGATGTATAATCCAAATTTAGCTGATACTTTGCCTTTATGCCGCTTGTAGGTTCAGAAAGATAAATATTAAGCTTTTCGAATGGTACAACATATGGAAATACATATATTTTTTTTTCATCTTGAACTATAATTTTCCTTTTAAAAAAACCGAGGGGATCGGAAATATGAATGGCAAATTCCCCTATTACATAAACACCTCTTCTATTCCCTACATACTTGATAGTTCCTAAAAGTTTTCTATCTGATGCAAAAAATCTTTTTTCCTTCTCACCGGTAGCTGGTACAAAATAATAAGGACTTATAAGAGAAACAAAGAACAAAAACGGTATTTTGAATACTACATTTAATGCATACTTAAAATCCATAGAATCCTTTTGTCTAAGTGTGTATGTATCTACGTCAGCTTTCAAAGAAACACTTCCTCTTTTTATATTTACTCCATATATAAAAAGATACAGAACAAAAATTCCCGTTATTATATATGAAATCCCCCCGAGAATTAATGTAATTCCCATAAGAAATATGAGGATAAATTTTGCTTCTCCGGTCAATTTTTATTCTCTCTTTGAAAAATCTTCCGCAACAGGTACTTTAACGCTTTTTACCGCCTCGTTAAGAATATCTTCTATCCGCATTCCTCTAAGTTTTGCATCGGCCCTTAACACAACTCTATGGTTTAATACATCTTGAACGCTTCTCTTTACATCATCTGGAAGCACAAAATCACGTGACTCATACTTTGCCCATGCTTGCGAAACTCTCATAAGAAACAATGCAGCTCGTGGGCTCGCGCCAAGGTATAAATCCCTGTATACCCTTGTTGTCCTTATTATATCTACAATATAACCAACGATCTCGGGATGTACAAATACTTTTCTTACTGCATTCTGCATTTCCAGAAGTTCATCTTTATTGCTGATAGGCTTCAAACTTTCTATGGGAAATTTTTCTTTCTTTCGGATAAGAATTTCTTTTTCTTGTTTTTTTTCAGGGTATCCTATCGAAAAACGCATTATAAATCTATCAAGCTGGGCTTCCGGCAAAGGAAATGTACCTTCGTACTCTATAGGATTTTCAGTTGCAATTACCATAAATGGAGCTTGAATTTTATAATCCGCACCGTCAATTGTTACTCTGTTCTCAGCCATTGCTTCAAGCAAAGCAGATTGGGTTTTCGGTGTTCCCCTATTTATTTCATCTGCAAGTAAAAAATTGGAGAAAATAGGACCAAAACGAACTTTGAACTGCTCACTTTTTCTATCATAAATTGTAATTCCTGTAATATCCGTTGGTAAAAGGTCCGGAGTGAATTGGACTCTCTTAAAGTTGGCGGAAAAAGAAATTGCAAGAGCTTTTGCAAGGGTTGTTTTACCGGTCCCGGGGACATCCTCAAGTAATACGTGCCCACCTGAAAGTGCAGCCACAATTATCTTGTCGATTGCGGTATCACGGCCAATGATAACATGTTTGAGATTTTCTTTTAGTTTTTTTATCATAATATATTCTCCTTCCATAAATATTTCCTTGCTATTATAACACCCAGAACCCGTTTTGTAAAGTAGCCAAAATTCATTAAAATAAGATATGAGTATATTTTTATTTGCTGGAATTTTGCTTTTTATTGCGATATACGCAGGAAGAATTTTTCACAGAGTAAAACTACCGGCAGTAACCGGGTATATCTTAATTGGTTTTGCACTTGGTAATATTCCCTATTTTTCTTTACATTTATCTCCATACTTTGTACAACTCACAAACTATGTAGACGAGATTGCACTTGCCGTAATATCCTTTGAAATAGGAATGGAATTTTCTTTGAAAACGCTGCAACAAATAGAAAAGAAGATTTTTATTATCACTATCGTACAGGCCATTTTCACATACTGTCTTATTCTGGCAACATTCAATGTAATATTAAAAATACCTCTTCCCATATCTATGATTATCGCATCCATAGGGATAGCAACAGCACCCGATATCATTATACTGGTCCTACGTGAATACAACTTAAAGGGAAAGTTAGCTGAATATTTAGAAGGCATAGTCACTCTGGATGATCTATTGACAGAGCTAACATTTATTATAACAATCCCCGTTGCCGAAAAGATCATGCACTCATATATAACCGGCATAAGTCCTGCCATTCTTATTTCAAAAGAAATTGTATTTTCAATTTTGTTAGGAGTCGGGTTGGGAGTTTTATTCGCCTTTATTGTAAATGAATTCAGAAAACTGCGCAGTTTATTTTCAGTTACAGTTGGTTTTATTTTAATCTCCATAGGTATCTCTATGTGGCTTAACTTGCACATCATATTTGTGCTATTACTTACGGGTATTGTATTTACGAATTTATCAAGAGACAAGACCGCCGTAGTAAACATACTTAGTCAAATAGATGCACCTCTCCTTATCATATTTCTTATAGTAAACGGCTCTGCACTTTCAATCAAGCTATTAATAGCATCTGGAATACTGGGGATTGCATTTGTACTCTCTAGAGGTATCGGTAAAATAGTAGGTACCTATATTAGCGGATTCATAACAAAAGAACCCTTATGTAATAAGATAGGTTGGGCATTGCTCCCACAATCGGAAATAAGTATATATCTTGCAGTAATTACAAAAAACACAGTTCCAATGTATGGGAACACAATTTTTACGGTAGCAATGGCCGGAGTCATTATATTCGAAATTATAGGAGCTCCTCTCTTAAAATATATTATTACCGATAAATAATAATATATTTTATTGCATTTTTGTAAAAACGTATTAATATATTATAAAACTCCGATCTGTATGCGTCCTTCAAGGATGATACAGACGTTAGGGTTTATCGGGTAACTGGTAGGCCTGCCATTTTGCAAAGGAGTCTCAAAAGACTCCTATTTTTTATTGGGGAGCAAAATTTAATAAGGAGGTGGTTTTATGCTAGGAGGTTACATGGGAAAGATTCTTAGAGTGAATCTTTCTACAGGCAAAACCAGTGAAGAGCCGATCAACGAAGAATTGGCAAAGAAGTTTATTGGGGCAAGGGGCTATGCAGCAAAAATTCTTTATGATGAGGTAAGTCCGAAAGCCGACCCGTTGGGTGAAGAAAACAAGCTTATCTTTGCAACTGGCCCACTTACTCTCACCCCTTCTCCCACGAGTGGAAGGTTTGATGTAGTAACAAAAAGTCCTTTGAACAATGTGATTGCTGGATCTAATTCAGGCGGATTCTGGGGACCGGAACTAAAAAAGGCGGGATACGATATCTTGATTGTGGAGGGAAAATCAGAAAAACCTGTTTATTTATGGATTAGCGAAGACAAGGTAGAACTAAAAGATGCATCACATTTGTGGGGAAAAGATACATATGAAACAACGGATAAAGTTATAGAAGAATTGGGGGGAGATAATCAAATTAAAGTTGCTTGCATAGGACCTGCGGGAGAAAATCTTGTAAAATTCTCAGCTATTATAAATGACAAGACAAGAGCTGCTGGAAGAACAGGCGTTGGTGCAGTAATGGGTGCAAAAAAACTAAAAGCTGTTGCAGCACGCGGACATAAAAGACCAACAATTGCAAGCCCAGACAAGTTCAAGGAAGTACTAAAAATTGCAATGGACAAAATAAAAGCGAACGGAGTAACTTCACAAGGATTACCTACTTATGGAACTATGGTACTGAACCACATTATAGACGAACATGGACTTTATCCGACTAGAAACTTTCAGACAGGAGTATTCGAAGGTGTAGATAATGTCTCGGGAGAAAAGTTAAAAGAAACATACCTTGTAAGAAATAAAGCCTGCTTTGGGTGTCCGATTGGATGCGGAAGGGTAGTGAAACTTCCGGACGGAGAAGAAGGAGAAGGCCCAGAATATGAGACAAGCTGGGCGTTCAGTGCGGACTGCGGAATAGATGACTTGGTGGCCGTAATTAAAGCAAACAACATTTGTAATAAGTTAGGTTTAGATACAATTTCAACTGGAGCAACAATAGCGTCTGCAATGGAACTTTATGAAAAAAATTATTTAAAGAAAGAAGAATTAGGTGATGCTCCTGAATTAAAATTCGGAAATGTTGAAGCAATTCTTTATTATCCTGAAGCAATTGCATACAGAAAGGGTATTGGAGACAAACTTGCAGAAGGTTCCTATGAGTTTACAAAGGCACATGGACATTCAGAACTTTCAATGAGTGTTAAAAAACAAGATATTCCTGCATATGATCCTAGAGGTGCTCAAGGACATGCGCTTGAATATGCAACATCTAACAGAGGAGGATGTCATGTTAGAGGATACATGATTTCCCCTGAAATTTTAGGTTCACCGCAAAAAATAGATCCATTTATCACAGAAGGTAAACCACAGTGGGTAAAAACATTTCAGGATCTTACTGCTGTGATAGACGCAGAAGGCTTATGTTTATTTAGCTCATTTGCGCTTGGAGCTGGTGATTATGCAGCCCTTCTATCAGCTGTTACGGGAATAGAGTATAGTGCGGAGGAAGCCTTAAAGGCTGGAGAAAGAATATGGAATCTTGAAAGAATATGGAATTTAAAAGCTGGACTATCAAAAGCAGATGATACTCTTCCTCCTAGATTTATCAAAAATCCAATGCCGGATGGTCCTTCAAAAGGACAAATTGTACATCTGGATGTAATGCTTCCTGAGTATTACAAACTTCGCGGTTGGGATAAAGACGGGATACCTACGGAAGAAAGACTAAAACAACTTAACCTAAAATAGAAGACTACTTATAACAAAAGCGGGGATTATTCCCCGCTTTTGAATGTTGGGAGGAAATAAAAATGGATCAATTACCAAAAGCAATTTTGTTAAGCGGTTTTTCAAACGATGAAATAAAAGAACTTTTAAATTGCTACAGGAAAAACAAAAAACTTCCTGAGACTATTTTTGCATCTGTAACCAAAACGGCATTAAATTGGAAGGTTAAAGACTGGCTAAAAGAATTGCAAGCAGAACATGAAGAATTTAAAAAGATTAATAAGAAAAAATAAAGCTATAATTTATAAGTAAGGCGCAATTTGTTTATTTAACAGATTTTAATAAGAAATATTGATTGCCTATGCCCTTTAATTTATCGTAGTCAGGAACTACATAAGAAATTCCATCTATGTAATCATCTGTTCCGGGAAAAGGAATTATGCTCAAATCCTGCGACTCATCATTTTTCAATAGAATGGCTATTTTTGTAATTTGAGAAGGTGTTAAATTCGTATATAGGGTGTCTGCCACTGCTTTTGCAATTACCGGAAGCTTCCAAACAGTACGAAAACTTTTGGTTTGATTAAGTAAAGCTTCTACTAGTTTCTCCTGTCTTGCAACTCTTCCATGGATTTTTCCATCCTCAGTGCGAGTAAAATCACCGTATCGGTCATATCTGAAACGTGCATATTCAAGTGCTTTTTCTCCATCAAGATGCTGTACGCCGGGCTCGAGGTCAATATTTACGTCACCCAACTTTGAATGATAATGCATAGGTTCACTAACGTCTATAGTAACACCACCAAGTGCATCTATTACTTTTTTGAATCCGTTGAAATTAAAAACTGTAAAATACGGAATGCTACCATTAGGAAGTCCAAGTAAATTCTCAACAGTTTTTACACTAAGTTTTATGCCGCCATCATTATAAAATAATGAATTATAAGCCGCATTAATTTTGTTATAATCATGCCCGGGTATTTCAACTCTTGCATCTCTAGGAATAGAAAGTAAATTTATCTTTTTTGTTGTAGGGTTTATATTGAGAAGTATTATAACATCAGAACGTCCTGAATCATCCCACGAACGTTGATCGGTACCAAGAATTAAAATATTTATTGTTTTGGTAAAATCTAGAGGAACAAGACTGGAACCGGAATTATTATTGATGTTTTGGTGGTTATTTATTCCACTGAAATTTTTTGCAGTACCAAACACATAAAAACCGATTACCGCAATGGAAATTATGATTACCCAAATCAAGATTTGTTTTAATAAACGCATATCTTACATTAGTTTTAACAGGAAAGGTCCAAACAAAAGAGAGATCGTCGTCATTAATTTTATCAAAATATTTAAGGAAGGACCTGCAGTATCTTTTAATGGATCTCCAACAGTATCACCAACAATACTTGCTCTATGAGCTTCTGAACCTTTACCGCCAAAATTGCCTTGTTCTACATATTTTTTGGAATTATCCCAACTAGCACCTGCATTAGACATAAAAATAGCAAGCAAAACACCGCCAATAAGAGCACCTGCAAGCAGCCCTCCAAGAGCTTCTTTACCATATTTCCCGAATACAAAAAAAGTAATAAATGGAGCGACAACAGCTATAGCAGAGGGTAAAACCATATTTTTTAAAGCGCCTTTAGTACTAATTGCAACACATTTTTTATAGTCAGGATCTGCTTTACCTGCCATAAGTCCGGGGATTTCATGAAATTGTCTTCTTACTTCTTCTACCATAAGGCTTGCCGTATCGCTCACAGCCATAATAGAGAATGATGAGAAAAGATACGGAAGTGATGCACCGATTAAGGCGCCAGCTATCACATAAGGAGATAGTAAACTCATTGAAGTAAGATGCATAGCTTGAGAGTAGGAAGAAAACAGTGCCAGAGCAGTAAGTGCAGCAGAACCTATTGCAAAGCCTTTTCCCATTGCAGCCGTTGTATTACCTAATGCATCCAAGACATCAGTTCTCTCTCTGACTTCTTCGGGAAGGCCTGACATTTCAGCTATTCCGCCAGCATTATCTGCTATAGGGCCATATGCATCCACACTGAGATTAATACCTAATGTTGCAAGCATACCAATGCCTGCAAGTGCAATGCCGTAAAGACCTGCAGAAATGTAGGCAACTACAACACCTGCTGCTATAAAGATAAGGGGTAAAAATGTACTCTGCAAGCCTACTGCCATTCCTGAAAGGATTGTAGTTGCTGCTCCGCCCTCAGAAGCAGCTTTAGCAATAAGCCGTACAGGTTTTCCGCTCGTATAATATTGTGTAATAAATCCTATTGCTATGCCCACAACAAGTCCTGCCAAAATGGCTACGAAAACGCCTATACTATGAAGGTAGGAAATTGAAAGGTATAGAGCAAGCAATACTGCTATAATATTAGCAACAATTGTTCCTGCATTCAACGCTTTCTGAGGATTTATTTTACCCTTTGCAGTAAATAACACGAACAACACTCCAATAACTGAAGATAATATCCCATATCCTGCTATAAGATAAACAAATTTGATACCACTAAGACCAAAAGCAGCATAACCTAAAATAATTCCACTTAGAATTGAGCCTACATACGATTCGTAAAGATCCGCACCCATTCCAGCAATATCTCCTACATTATCTCCTACATTATCCGCAATCACAGCTGGATTACGTGGATCATCCTCCGGAATACCAGCCTCCATCTTTCCTACAAGGTCTGCACCTACATCAGCAGCTTTTGTGTAAATTCCTCCGCCAACACGTGCGAAAAGTGCAACAAAACTTGCACCCATAGAATATCCGGTAACAACGATAAGCGGGCTTATAGTATTGGACAAAAAATGAGCGGATAAAAGATATATTGAAATAGAACCAAGCACCCCAAGACCCGCTACGGTAAGCCCCATTACGGAACCTCCTGAGAACGCTACTCTCAAAGCTTCTCCAATGCTATTACGTGCAGCTTGTGTAGTACGTCCGTTTGCTTTTGTTGCGATTGCCATACCAAGGTAACCTGAAAGTATAGAAAGAATTGTGCCTGCAACAAAACTTAAAGCAACATAAGGTGAAATAATAATCCAGATAACTGCGGCAAATATAATAATCCAAAGAGCCATTGTTTTATATTCTTCAATAAGAAATGTAGATGCGCCTTTTTGAATTGCATTAGAAATTTTTATCATAATATTATTCCCCGGGTCTTTTTTCGAAACAGAAACACTAAGAAATAGCGCGATAATTAAAGAAAGAATACCAAAACTAATTACAATACCAAAACTTTCCATCCCAACCTCCCTAATTCTTTTAATTCATGGAGCCGGCGATCTGAGTTGAACAGACGACCTGCTGATTACGAATCAGCTGCTCTACCAACTGAGCTACGCC
>CAYYKP010000007.1:0-33008 GCA_964468055.1 uncultured Caldisericales bacterium | reverse complement strand
TGCTATTGAAAATGCAGCAAACATTATATAAACATTTTTTGTAATAAGAACAAATACTCCAAAAATGCTTCCTGCAGCGAGAGAAAAAATATTTATTATTTTGGGTCCGAATTTATCTGAAAGAACTGCTCCTGCATAAGTACCGAATGCTCCCGTAAAACGTGAAGCTGAAAGAAAGTAGCCAACCCATATGAGAGAAAAGTTCAAAGAAACGATATAAAGAGGAATAAGCGTAGAGAATCCCATGATAGCAAGACTCCGAAGAGTATTGACTACAAGAAGTTCCTTTGTTCCAGACTCCTTCAAAGCTAAAAACGGGTTTAAGTTTGAAAAGTTCTTCTTCGTCTTTTTAGTTTTGTACACCCTAAGGGCAAAAATTATGAAAACAGCGACTACTATGCCGAAGACAGAAAGCAGGGGCATTTTTTTAAGTCCGAACTGTTTTATGAAGACGAGAATCATAATAGGGGCAACCCCAGAACCAATTGTCCCGCCAATGGAAAAAATAGACATAACCGTATGGGGTTTCTTAAAGTTCATTTTACCTACAATAGAGGCTGCATTAGGATGAAAGAAAGAATTTCCAAGCATACCTATCACGAGAAAAATTAGGAAAAGTATAAGACTTCCGGAAATACCTATAAGCGGTATGAACAAAGCTGTAATAAGAATACTCAATACGACAACAATCCTTTCGGAAAAGATCTCACCAAAATAAGCACCTATAGGTTGTATAAACGCAGTTGCAATTCCTATTATAGATGGGATAAGTGCTGTTTGTCCTTCAGTAAGAGAAAATTCATTCATAATAACGGGAAGTAGCGGTTTCAAAATTCCTGCATACCAATCAACCGTAAAGTGTCCGAGAAGCAATGCAGTAATAATTATGATAGGCATGTTTAACTTTTTAGTTTTTTTCATTATAAGTTTTTCTTAATTTTTTCTATTGTGGCAGTAGGATCTATGCGTACATCTATTTCGTAGTCTTCAAATACATACTTCGGGCCTGGGGATTTAATTTTACTTGTCAAAAACAGTGTATCTATTCTTTTTTTTGCAAGCCACTCTGCAGTGCTCAATCCTTTTCCTTTGACAACGCTCTTATATGGATTAGTAATAATTTCTTTCTTCACTATTTCCCTTTTCTCTACGTATAAAAATAAGAAATAAGGTGCGGAACCAAATTCACCCGAAATGGTTTTCGAGTTGACCATGGGAACGGCTACAATTTGTTCTTTTTTCAGTACCGGCTCGTAATGAATGATTACCGAATCTACATGTGGAATATTTTTCTTTATTTTATTTTCTATTTGGGAAACTATTTTGTGTGCTCTTTCGAGGTTTTTTATATTCAAAGTAATTACGGCCTCAAGAAATTTATAGCTTCCGGAGTTCCTCCCGTTTAATTCTTTTATTTCTTTGACAAAAGGAGATTGTTTTATAATTTCCTTCGTTTTATCTAAAGTTTTATAATCTACTGATGCATCCAAAAGTACTCGTACCGAATCAATTGCGACCTCATATCCTGCTTTGAAAATAAGTAGAGCAACAATTGCCGCGCCAACTTTATCAAGATAATTAACGTGGAAAAGCCCCCCGATTAAACTTGCTATTATAACAATTGAAGAAAACATATCAGAGTGCACATGTTTCGAATCAGCAACTAAACCGGGAGATTCTTCCGCTTTTCCTATCTTTGCTTCATAAGAGGAAAATATAAAGGTAGCTAATACAGCAAGCACTTCAATTGTAATTGCAATCGTTATATGACTTAGCTCATATTCTTTTCTGGAAAAGAATACCTGTCTTATAATTTCGTAACCTGCGAAAAATATCACAAATGAAGTAAATAAAGATATGAGATTTTCCAATTTATACATTCCGAATGGAAATTTTCTTGTTTTTCTATTAGAGAGCTTTACCCCAAGGAACAGAGCAATAGATGCAACTATATCACTACTTGAATGTATTCCATCAGCAATAAGCCCCATACTTCCGCTTAGTACGCCCCCGAAGAATTTTATAAAAGCGAGGCATATATTCATTATCGTTCCTAAAAGAACGACTTTTTCTTTTCTTTGCACTATACTTTTCTAAACAAGTCCTCATAGTTAAAAGCAGTATTGTATATTTCTAAAATCTCTTTCTTTGTCAGAGGTTTGCGTGCCATTATAGTTTTATCGTCTCTTCCTTCATCGGCAATGGCCATATCGGCAAGTTTCTCAAGCATTTCCCTTTTTACCCCAAGATCTTTTAATGAAACAAATGCATTAATTTTCTTCATCCAGTGTACTATACGTTCAGTCGCTTTTGTAGGTGAATCTGTGGAAAGTACATTTTTACCGAAAATTTTCAGTCTATCTCTGTGTATTTCTTTCGTATGGTATAGAAATGCTGGCATCAAAGCTGCAAGCCCTCTTCCATGTGCGATATGATAAACTCCGGAAATTGGATGCTCCATCCTATGCATTGGAAATGGTCCTCTCCTGCCTGCGGATGGGAATCCTGAAAGAGCCAGCGTAGAAATCCATGATAGAGACTCTCGTGCTTCAATATTTTTTGTATCCTTGAATACAACTTCCCCTTGCTTCATCGCTTCCTTGATTAAAGCTTCGGATACTCTATCGCTTACAGGTGCATCTGCATTAGAGGAAAGATAGCTCTCAAATATGTGAGTTATCATATCAACTACGCCGTCTATTGTTTGCTTTTGTGGAATCGTTAATGTAAGAAGTGGATCTATAATTGAAGCTGTGGGAAAAAGTGCTTTACCGAAAATTCCTCTTTTGTTTCTTGTTTCGCTGTTTGTAATTACTCCGCCTGCATCTGCTTCGGAACCTGTCGCTGCAACCGTAATTACGGCTAGAATTGGAAGTGTTTTATTTGGAACTTTTTCCTTTGGTGGTTTTTCGCAGTATCCCCATATTGGTTTCTCCGTTACTGCAACAATAGAGATTGCTTTTGTTGCGTCCAGTACACTTCCACCTCCAAGACCTATAAGAAAGTCTACTTTTTCTTCACGAGCAATAGCTCCACCTTTATTTATCGTATCACTTTCGGGATTGGGCTCTATAGAACAAAATTCTATGAATTCAATGCCGTTTTCTTTAAGCAATTTTTCTGCTTTTCCAAGCAGTCCACTCGACTTTGCAAAATGCCTTCCCGTGATTAATAAAGCCTTTTTACCTATTAGCCTTGCTTCCTTGCCAATGTCCTCAAATTTGCCTTGTCCAAAAATGATTTTTGTTGGAAGCTTAAAAATAAAATTATCCATATATACCACCTCCAGTATTATTATAATAACAAAAAAGCAGGTAAATAAAATACCTGCTTTTATAAATAATGTAGTTTAATCTTAGTTTATTTCTTCAAATTGATCTTTTGTTGCACCGCAAAGAGGGCAAGTCCAATCTTCCGGTAGTTTCTCAAAGGGGGTTCCGCTCTTAATGTCCTGAGTTTCATCTCCTTCCTCGGGGTCATAAATATACCCGCAGACAATACATTTATATTTTTTCATCCTCAAAACTCCTTAAACATAGAGCGAGGTGCTCCGCAAACCGGACATTCTTCCGGTGCTTCGCCAACTACAGTATAGCCACAAACAGGGCAAATGGAGATCTTATCCAATTTTGCATTGCCTTCCTTTTCAATTTTCTCCTTTGTTTCATCATAAAGTGCACGGTGTATTCTTTCGGCAGAAAGCGCAAAATTAATAGAACGCAATGCACCATTCTCTTTTTGAAGTTCTGCTACTGCCTTGTACGCAGGATACATTTCTTCAATTTCAAAATTTTCCCCTTCTCTTGCGGCACTTAGATTTTCATTTGTAGATTTAATTCCCCCAAGTTCTTTTAAATGGTTTGTTGCATGAACCTGCTCTGCAAACGAAATTGCCTTAAACAGTCGTGCAACATCTTTAAATCCTTCTTTTTCAGCCTGGTTCGCAAATGCAAGATATTTCATGTGAGCCTGGCTTTCTCCAGCAAAAGCATCTCTTAAATTCTTCTCAGTCATTTTTTTCATAGATTTAGCCTCCTAAATTGTAATTAATTTAATTATAGCTCTAAATCAAAAGTAGTCAAGAAAATGTACTACAATAAAAACTCCTTTCCATTTGTTTTTCATAAAGGTTATTTTGACATTGTTACGTCTCTTTCCGAATTTCTATATGAGTAAGAGACTCATCTGTCATAATTTTACTTTACTTATCGTTTATTCTTTATTTTAGCTTGCATATAGCTAATTATATTATCTCTTTTGTCAATCTGATATATAAACTTCTATTAAGTTATTATTAAAAAGAAGGTAGTGCCATTTATATTATTATATAAATTTATATAAATTTATTAGAAGGTGGTAAAATAGGTAAAACTCTTTAAACTTGTTGGCTTCCGAAATTTAAAATTGAATTATAGATATAAGTTCTTTGAATTAGAGTAATTCAATTTTGAAATTTTTAATTTGTATGTTAGAGTATAGAAAAATCAAAGGAGGAGGTAAGTATGAAAAAAGCAAGTGAAGTAGAAGGAATTGGAAAGGCTTATGGAAAGAAGCTTGAGAAAGCTGGTATTTACACAACAGATGGTTTGCTGGAAAAGGGGGCAACACCAAAAGGAAGAAAGGAAATATCAAAAAAAAGTGGAATTAGCGAGCAGATGATTTTAAAATGGGTAAATCACGTTGACCTGTTCAGAATTAAAGGCGTAGGGAAACAGTATGCTGAACTTCTTGAGGCAGGAGGGGTGGATACCGTTGTAGAACTTTCACACAGAAACCCTGACAATCTGCTTAGTACCATCGAAAAAACAAATGGCAAAAAGCATCTTGTCCGTGCCCTTCCTTACATTAAGCAGGTTAAAAAGTGGGTGGAAGAAGCAAAAAAACTGCCAAGAAAAATTCAGTATTAATTTTTTCTATTTTTTATCGGATTAGAGTTTAAAATACTAATCTCCCTCCCGTTAGCAAGGTCTTTTATATTTTGTCTGTGCGTGTATAAAAGCATAATGGCAAGAAAAGTAGAAGCTAATATATAGTAAATATTAATGCGCAACAATACCATATAAATTGGTATTGTTGCGATGGAGATAATATTTGAGAGAGAAATATATTTTTTCCACAGTAAAACGGCGAAAAAAGTAAATGCACCGAAAAGAGTGGGAAGCGGGGCAAGAAATGCAAGTGCGCCGTAAGTTGTAGAGGCTCCTTTGCCTCCTTTAAATTTCATAAATACGGAAAAATTATGTCCTATAACTACAGAGATTGCCGCAATCGCACAAAGCATATTGCCATTATAAAAAATTCTGACTAAAAGAACCGATACAAAACCCTCAAGAAAGTCAAGCAAAAATACGACTACCGCAGCTTTTATCCCAAGAAACTGGGCAATATTAGCAAACCCTATGTTTCCACTTCCCTTTTTAGTTATATCAGTTTTGTAGAATAGCTTGCTCACTATATGCCCGGCAGGTATTGCACCTATTAAATACGGCACAAAAATAGAAATAAAATATTTCATTTTTCCTCCCACAAACTGTTTTTTAAATTCTATCAGACAATAGTAAAAATGACAAATGCATTCAACACAAAACAATCAATTCTATTTCACTCACCGTTAATTTTAGAAGTCTTGCAAAGACTTTTTATTTAGCCTCATTCATTGCATTAAATTAAGAAGACGTAAGGAAGCATAGGAATCACTTGAACAGGGTACACGTTTTTTTTGCTTTATTTAGAATCGTTTGGATTGACTAATCCGCACATTACTGCAAAATGCTGCTTATAAAAAGGAATGTTGTTAATTTTATAAAGAAGAATATGATTTTTTTATCTTTTTATTTGTTCTTATAATTCTCTCCCTATATTTTCCAAGGGACATAACAAACTACCCAAAAATGATCGACTGGAAAACAATATTAATGCTATCAGGTTTATTAATCATGACTGCTGGCATTAAAGAAAGTAAGGTCTTAAGGAAATTTATAGAATTAATTCTAAAGCGTTCCCATTCAGAAAGAGGCATAGCACTAAGATTAATCGTTATAACGGCTATCCTATCCGGATTTATAACAAATGATATAGCACTTTTCATCATAATTCCCCTCACACTAAATATGCAAAAACTATTAAAAAATGATCTTAATAGGATAATAATATTTGAAGCGATTGCAGTAAATGTAGGCTCTGTGCTAACACCTATAGGCAACCCACAGAATATTTATCTATGGCACAAGTCAGGGCTTATGTTTGTTTCATTCATAATGAAAATGACTCCTATAACCATAATTCAGTTCATTATACTCATTGCGTTTGCTCTTTTTTCGTTCAAAAAGACACCTCTTTCATTAAATACAGAAAACAGCACAAAAGAAAAACAAAATGTTAGTCTATTCTTTTCTTCTGTTCTGATGATGACAGCCTATGTAATCTTTATGAATTTCGGACAGCGTTTTTATTTACCACTTCTTGCAATAATATTTATTTTTATTTAATATTTTATAAAGAGACCATAAAGAACTCTGATTGGATACTTATATTGCTGTTTTGTGAAATTTTTATTGATTTTCATCTGATTACCCAACTTCCATTTATTAGTAGTTTGGTTGCAAACATAAGCCTCAATAATACTAGAAATTTGTTCCTAACCTCTGTGACGGTTTCTCAAATAATGAGTAATGTACCGGCGAGTATATTCCTAACAAAATTCTCTAAGAATTTCACTATAATTGCATATGGTGTTAATGTAGGCGGAAATGGTTTCATCATCGGGTCTTTAGCCAAAATATTATTGCACTTAGGCTATCAAAAAAGAATCTGAATAGGGAATTTCATAAGTATTCCATTCCTTTTCTTGCTATAAGCACAGTGATAATCCTGTTTGAGTTATAATTTAATTTCCGTTACCTTTATATAACTTTTCGTACAAAAAATACGAGTAAACGGCAGGGACAAACGCAGCAAACAAACTGGCAACAAGAGTGACAAGAACAAAATACTGTGGAATGAATGAAACAATAATAGTCAAAATCCCTGCAAGTTCAAATAATTTATCACCCAAAAGATACGTTTTCTTCCAAACAGTATCATCCGACAAAGTCCAGGGGGTTCTTATGCCTGCAAACCAATTTTTCCGTAGTTTAGGTAAAGCAGCGCCAATTACAACAAACAAGGCACCAACACCGACTCCGATAATAAACGTTAAATTTATATTCCTTTCGAGATTTTGGTAATAAGAAGCTATCTGCACACCAATCATTAGAATAAGTACAACAAACACGATGAGATGATATGCTTTTATCGAAAGTTTTAAATTCTTTTTGAGCGGATCAATTCGAGGGATTGCAATAAGCAAAAGCGCAAGTAAAGCCAAAATAAATGGCATTAAAAATATACCCCAGAACCGGGGCATAAAACCATTCGGATGTGAATTTATATTCCAATGAATTGCCATTCTCAATGGCATTTTCGCATAGAAATAAAAAGCAAAGATAAATGATGTTGCAACAGCAAGCAACATTAGTTTCTCAGTCTTTGTAAGTTTCATTCACTACCTCCTTCCTACTCACTAAGTTGGTAGACATCATTAAAATCAGAAAAATCTTTTTACAAATTATATTACAATATAAAAAAACTTGAAAAAGTAAGATAGAAACATTACATTGTAATTAGCACTATTTCAGATTTTCCACATTGTTGCAATATGCAATCTATCAATTAAATAAAAGATATTTAACTATACAACAAATTGACTGAAAAGAGAAAATGCATTAAACTATTAAAAAAATAAGGAGGCACTGTATGAAAGAATTTTTTCGTAAGAATTGGAAATATTACATTATCAACGTCTTTCTTGCAGTAGGTGTTTATTATGGCTCTGAGATTTATGATTTAACAAACCATGCTACTGCACACGTTCATTGTTTGCAAACTGCCATTGATAGAGCAATTCCGTTTATCCCGAATTTTATTGTAATTTACAATTCCCTTCAGCCTGTAATTTACATTACTTTGATCTTTTTCTTTATTTTTCATCCCAAAATCTTTGCAGCACTGGCAACGGCAATGATTTCACTCTTTCTTATAAGTAACGGTGTATATGTAGTGTTCCAGACACAAGTACCGCGCCCTTCTCTTACACAAGGAACAAATTGGTACGTTAATCAGGTAATTAAACTGTACAAAAGTGATAATCCTTATAACTGTTTCCCAAGCCTGCATTGTGGTACATCGGCACTTGTTGCCTCCTTCTGGTTCGTAAAAAAGCGTTATAAAATAATTGCCTGGCTTATGGCTGTTTGGGCATTTCTAATTGTACTCTCCACACAATTCCTTAAACAGCATGTGCTTGCAGATATATTAGGTTCTTTCATTGCAATAGGTCTTTACTTCTTATTTTATAAATGGTTTCACCTGGAAAGTGAAGCATAGAAAATAATATGGAGCGGGGCATATGCCCCGTTTTTTGACTGCTCAAACGCTATATTTTTATGTACGAGATAACCTGAATTATTATGTTATGTTTTTTTTAGATATTCGAATACTGTTTAAAAAATCCAAATTCCTAAGTTCGTATATATAAGCATATACTTCTCATAATTTTGTTGATTAGTTGTTAATATATACAATATGCTTGACGGAAAGTAGAAAAGATGTAGAATTCATTGGAGGTGATAACGATGTTTTATATATCAGGAGATAAAGAATTAACAAAAGAGGATATAGCACGTATTATCGATCATACGATGCTAAAACCTGAGGCGACGTACGATGATATCGAAAAATTATGCAGTGAGGCAAAGCAGTATAATTTCTATTCGGTTTGTGTAAATTCCTTTTTCGTTCCCTTTGCAAAGGAAAAATTAAAGGATAGCTCTGTAAAAATTGCGTCTGTTGTAGGATTCCCACTTGGTGCAATGGATAGCGCGGCAAAAACATTTGAAGCAGAGCGCGCAATTCGTTCCGGTGCAGATGAAATAGACATGGTAATAAATATCGGGGCATTAAAGTCAAAGAGTTATGAAATTGTAGAAGAAGACATAAGAAATATTGTAAAGGCTGTTTCCCCGCATATTGTGAAGGTTATTATAGAAACCTGTTTGCTTAGTGACGCGGAAAAGATTATATCCTGCACAATTGCTGCATCCGCAGGTGCTAAATACGTAAAAACATCGACAGGATTTAATAAAGCTGGAGCAAAAACCGAGGATATAAAATTGATGCGCTCGACTGTAGGCAAAAATATCGGAGTAAAAGCTGCCGGGGGGATACATACATTTGAAGATGCGATTGAAATGGTCAAAGCTGGTGCTTCAAGAATAGGTGCAAGCAAAAGTGTTTCAATAGTTACTTAATTTAATGGGCTATATCTCTTTAAAAGGTATTATAATCTCTTCGGCACCATACAAGGAAAAAGATAGAATACTTACGATTTTTACGGATCAGATGGGGAAAATACGTGCAAAAATACGTTCGGTACGTTCAACAAATTCCAAGCGTTCAGGGCTGTCCGATGAATTTCTTTACGAAAAATTAATGCTTTACAGAAAAAGAGATTTTTTTACTATTACGGAAGCTGAATTATTGTCCGCTTTCCTTGAAGCCAAATCACATATAGAAAATTATACAGCACTGCTATACATAAAAGAGTTAGTTACTCTTTTTACTTCATATGAACAAGAAGATATGAGGATTTTTAATCTTCTTCTCAATGTTTTATATGCATTAAGGGAAAAGGATCTTTCGGATGTAGCAACCGTATATTTTATCTTACATTTCTTGCGCTATTCCGGAAATCCTATAAAACTTACGAACGCAACCAGCAATAAAATTTTCTTTAATGCAAAAGAAGGCGGATTTACGAACGATGAGGGAATAAGAGTGAAAAAAGAGGTAATGGAAGAAATTGCTTTGCTCTATAGTCAGGATGTTAATGAAATTGAACCTACTAAGAATGAAAGACTTATACTGGACTTGTTAAATAATTTTATTTTTTATCATACAAACTCGAGACATTTTACTGAATTCCTTGAAACAATTGGAAAACTTGCTAATATATAGAAAATTTTTGAGAGGTGAATTATGAATTTTCAAGAAATGATTTTTAGGTTGGAAACATTTTGGAAAAGGCAAGGATGTGTAGTCTTACTGCCTTTTGATGAACAGGTAGGTGCAGGCACGCTTAGTCCTTATACGTTCCTCAAAGTATTGGGCAAAAAAAAATGGGCGGTTGCATATGTGCAGCCTTCTCGTAGACCAGCTGACGGAAGATACGGAGAAAACCCTAATAGGCTTTATATGCATCATCAGTTTCAGGTTATTATAAAACCTCCTCCATTTTCCATTCAAGAAATGTACCTCAGTAGTTTGCGTGCATTGGGCCTAAAACTTGCTCAACATGAGGTAAAATTTATCGAAGACAACTGGGAAACTGCAGTACTCGGAGCACAGGGTATCGGATGGGAAGTAAGACTTGACGGACTTGAAATCACTCAATTTACTTACTTTCAGCAAGCGGCAGGTACTGATTTAAACCCTGTATCCGTGGAAATTACGTATGGGCTTGAAAGACTTGCAATGTTTATTCAGAATAAGGATAGTGTGTTTGATATTCAATGGGACGATAATAACACCTACGGAGATTTAAGAAGAGAAATGGAATACGAAGAATGCGTATACGCGTTTGATGAAAGTAATGCGAAAAATCTTTTTATGCTTTTTGACATCTATGAAAACGAAGGAGTTCACCTTTTGGACAAAGGTCTGATTTATCCAGGATACCAGTATTTACTAAAGTGTTCGCATACCTTTAATTTACTCGACGCAAGGGGCAGTATCAGTATTGCGGAAAGAGTTCAGTTTATTGCAAGAATGCGCCATATGGCAGAACTTGCTGCAAAAAATGTGTTAAAGATGGAGGAAAAAGATGGAGTATCTGTTTGAAATATATACCGAAGAAATACCAGCGATGTTTTTAAACGAAGCAGTAAAGGATCTGAAAATTCTTACCGAAAAAAAACTTTCCACCTTTTCCATAGGTTATAAAAAAGTTGAAACATTCGGTACTCCGCACAGATTGGTACTTTATATTAAAGGGTTAGAAAAAAAAGAAGAGGATAGAACCGTAGAAATAAAAGGACCTCCTATTTCCATTGCGCTGAATGATGATGGTACTCCAAAAGAAATATATAATAAGTTTCTTGAATCAAACAGGTTCAAGGATGAAAACATATTGATAAAAGAAACGAAAAAAGGAAAATATATTTTTGGTAAGAAGGTTGTTGCCGGAAGAGACGCCTACAATATTATGAAAGAAATATCGCTTTTTTTACTTGCAAAAATGCGTTTTCCCAAATCTATGCACTGGGAGGAAACTAATGTTAGATTTGTACGTCCGATAAGGCATATTCTTGCCCTTCTTGACGGTAAGGTTGTAGAGTTTGAATTTGCGGGAGTGAAAAGTGCGAGAGTTACGTTCGGTTTGAGGATAGATAAGCAGAGAGAAATAGAAATAGAGAATCCTGCCGAATATTTTAAGAAGCTTAAAGAGAACTATATAATATTGTCTTATTTTGAACGAAAACAAGTTGTTGAAAGAAAATCTCGGAGTGAAGCGGCAAAAGTTAATGGAAAACCATTATACAGTATGTATCACTTTGAGGAAGTAACGAATCTAACCGGGTATCCTACACCGTTTCTTGCTTCAATAGACAAAAATGATTTTAATATTCCCAAATGTATTACCCAAAGTATTATTGAAGGGCATATGAAATCATTTGCAATAGTGGATGATAAAAAACATTTACTTCCTTATTTCATAGGGGTAAGAAATGGCTCCTCCGACTTTATTGAAACAGTAAAAAATGGATACGAAAGGGTTGCAAAGGCGCGTATGTTGGACGGAAAATTCTTTTTTGAAGAGGATAAAAAAGTAAAGCTTGAAAAACTAACCGACAAACTGTCCGGCGTAGTTTTTATAAAAGGCTTAGGTACGTTAAAAGATAAAACCGAGAGACTGACCAAGCTTGCACGGGGAAGCGAATCTATTTTTAATCTTGAAAAGGAATTTGCCGATAAACTTCAGCGTTCTGCTTTTTTAAGTAAAACGGATCTTCTGACAAACGTAGTTAGAGAATTTACGGAACTCCAGGGCACAATGGGTGGCATCTATGCTGAACTCCAGGGTGAAGATAAGAGCGTGGCTACTGCAATATCCGAGCAGTACCTTCCGCGTTTTTCGGGAGACGAAGTGCCCAAGACCGTTATGGGAAAATATTTGTCTCTACTGGATAAGATAGACACTTTATGCGGTGCATTTGGAATAGGAGTTAGTGTTAGTGGCTCTAAAGACCCGTTCAGCCTAAGACGTGCAGGTACTGGTATCATGCAAATTACTTCATCACTTAAAAACACGAATTTTTCCCTTACGGATTTAATAAGAAAATCTATTGGCATTTACCAAAGAACTGACGCTAAATTTCAAAATAAAGAAGGCAAAATAATAGAATTTTTGAAAGATAGAGAAAGAGCAATTTTAAAAGAAAAAGGAATCAGATATGATGTAATAAATGCCGTAATTTCACTCCCAATTGATCTCACCCCAACATATCTTGATCGTGCAGAGACTTTAATGGAACACCTCAGCGAGGAAACCATGCAATTTATTGCCCTGTCCAATAAACGTGTGGCAAATATTCTGGAAAAAACTAAGTTTGAATTGGTTGATATTGATAAGAGCTTATTTTTTGAGCACGAAGAAGAAAATCTTTTTGAAGCAATTGTACAAAGCGAGGGAAAAATAGTAAAAAAACTGGGGCAGGCAGATTACAATGGAATCATAGAGATATATTTCACCCTTTCACCTGTAATTTCTCAGTTTTTTGATGAAGTACTTGTAATGGACAAAGATGAAAAGGTCCGTTTCAACAGACTATCCTTGCTTGCGAAACTTCAGAAGTTATTTAACGAATTTGCGGATTTCTCACAGATAGTATTCGACAAAAAAGCATAAATATTTTGACTTTTTAATTAAGGGTATATAATAAAATTTGAATAAAACTTACTATAGGAGGTAAAGTAAATGGCAAAGAAGTGGGTATATGATTTTGAGGAAGGCAGTAAAGATATGAAAAGTATTCTTGGAGGGAAGGGTGCGGGTCTTGCGGAAATGACACGCATTGGGCTTCCCGTACCATCCGGCTTTACAATTACAACAGAGGCCTGCAAAGAGTATCAAAAAATAAATGCGTTGTCTGAAGAAGTAAAAAAGGAAACACTTGAACACCTTCGGAAATTAGAAGAAAAAACAGGTAAAAAACTTGGTGAAATTAACAATCCGTTGTTAGTTTCGGTACGTTCCGGTGCTCCTATCTCAATGCCGGGTATGATGGATACAATCTTAAATCTCGGATTGAATGATAATACGGTTGAAGGTTTAAAAGATCTCACGAATAATGAACGTTTTGCGTATGATAGCTATAGACGTTTCATACAGATGTTCGGAAATGTTGTTATGGGCATTCCACATGAAGAATTCGAACAAATTCTTGATAAATATAAAGAAGAAAATAATTTAAAAAGCGATACGGAACTTACACCTGAAATGCTTAGAGGAGTTATAGCTGACTATAAAACACTTTATAAAGAAAAGACGGGCAGTGACTTCCCACAAGAGCCGATGAATCAGTTATTTACTGCGATAGAGGCAGTATTTAAATCCTGGAATAACCCACGTGCGATTTCTTACAGAAGACTTAATAAAATTAGTGATGAGCTTGGCACCGCAGTTAGTGTAGTTATGATGGTTTTCGGTAATATGGGTGATGATTCGGCAACAGGTGTTGCGTTCACAAGAAATCCGTCTACGGGCGAGAAGAAAATATATGGTGAGTATCTTGTCAACGCTCAGGGTGAGGATGTAGTGGCTGGTATTAGAACTCCAAAACCGATTAATGAGTTGGAAAATGATATTTCTTCTGCATACGTAGAATTGCTGAAAGTTGCGGAAACTCTGGAAAAACATTATAGAAATATGCAGGACATGGAATTTACTATTGAAAAAGGAAAACTTTATATGCTTCAGACAAGAACGGCAAAGAGAACTGCACAAGCTGCTGTAAAAGTTGCCGTTGATATGGTAAACGAAGGCCTTATTACAAAGGATGAAGCAATTATGAGAGTTACTCCCACGCATATAGATCAACTTCTACACAAGATGATTGATCCCTCGGCAAAAGTTGAACCGATTGCAAAAGGGCTCCCAGCATCTCCGGGTGCTGCAGTGGGAAAGGTTGTATTTGACGTTAAAGAAGCAGCAGAAAGAGGAAAAAACGGAGAAAACATCATCCTTGTAAGGCCTGAAACAACACCAGAAGACATTGAAGGAATGGCAAAATCCAAAGGTATTCTTACTACAAGGGGCGGAATGACAGCTCACGCGGCTGTTGTAGCAAGGGGTATGGGTGTTCCTTGTATTGTCGGAGCAGAGGAAATTAAACTTAACCTTGATAAAAAAGAGTTTTCTGTAAATGGTGTAACTGTAAAGGAAAATGAAGTTATCACAATCGATGGTTCTAATGGTACCGTGATTGTTGGCGAAGTTCCAATGATAGAGCCAGGGCTTACTCCTGAACTAAGAGAATTCCTCGGATATGCAGATGAAATCCGGAAACTCGGTGTAAAGGCAAACGCAAATACTCCGGATGAAGCAACCAGAGCAAGAAATTATGGTGCAGAAGGTGTGGGACTTTGCAGAACCGAAAGAATGTTCCTCCAGAAAGATAGGCTTCCCCTTATGCAAGATATGATCATTGCTGAAACAAGGGAAGAAAGAGTAAAATATCTTGATATGCTGAGAGCTTCACAAAAACAAGATTTTTATGATATTTTAAAGGCAATGGATAATCTTACCGTAATTATCCGATTACTCGACCCACCACTTCACGAATTCCTTCCACAGAAAGAAAGACTGGAAAAAGAGATAGAAGATCTTAAAGCAAACAATGACAATCCAGAGCTTCTTGAAAAAAAAGAAAAACAACTTAAACGCTCCAAAGAACTCTCTGAGTTTAACCCTATGATTGGTTTCAGAGGGTGTAGAGTAGGAATCCTCTACCCAGAAATATATGAGATGCAGGTCAGATCCATTATTGAAGCTGCAATTCAACTTAAGAAAGAGGGGCACAATCCAAAGGCAAAAATTATGCTTCCGCTCATTGGACATGTAAATGAGATGAAAATTCTTAGAGAAAGAGCACTTAAGGTAATAGAAGAAGTATTTGAAAAAGAGGGCGAAAAAGTCGAATATCAGGTAGGTACTATGATTGAAGTGCCGCGTGCGGCACTTACTGCGGATCAAATTGCAGAGTATGCAGACTTTTTCTCATTTGGCACAAATGACCTTACACAGGCAACTTTTGCATACAGCAGAGACGATGCAGAAGCAACTTTCCTTCCATACTACATTAAAGAAAAAATTCTTCCTAAAGAACCCTTCATTACAATTGATAGAGAAGGTGTTGGCAAACTTGTACGAATTGGAGTAGTGCTTGGAAGAAAAACAAATAAATCTCTTGAAATCGGTATTTGCGGAGAGCACGGCGGAGATCCTGATTCCATTGAATTTTTCTATTATGCGGGACTTGACTATGTAAGTTGTTCACCCTTCAGAGTACCAATTGCACGGCTTGCCGCAGCCCAGGTAGTGGTAAGAGAAAAACAAAATAAAAAATAATAACGGTGTTTAGAAAAGAATACGAAAAGATAGAAAAGAAACTACTCTCTCCCTTTGCCGCATTTAGCAGCAAATCCAGGGGGAGAGTGGTCCCCGAAAAAGAAGATCCTTACAGAACAAACTTTCAGCGTGATGTTGATCGCATCCTCTACTCTAAATCTTTCAGAAGGCTTCAGTACAAAACTCAAGTATTTATTGCACCTCTTGGAGATCATTACAGAAATCGTCTTACTCATACACTGGAGGTAATGACAATCAGTCGTTCAATCTCCAGAGCATTGCGGTTAAATCCGGATTTAACCGAAGCAATTGCTTTAGGACATGATTTGGGACATTCTCCGTTCGGGCATGCAGGGGAGGCAGCCTTAAACAAAAAATGTAAGGAATATGATAGCACCATGCATTTTTATCATCCCGAACAAAGTCTTAGAGTAGTTGATACTCTCGAAAAAAGAACTCACTCAAATGGCAAAGTTGTTTTTGGATTAAACCTCACTTATGAGGTGAGGAACGGAATTTTAAAACACAGTAAGGGACTTGCCGATCTTGCCAAATTAAAGAATGCGGATCTACCCGAAACGCTGGAAGGTCAGGTTGTACGCATATCTGATCGTATTGCGTACTTGCACCATGACTTGGATGACGCAATAAGGGCAGGACTTGTTAAAGAAAGCGATCTGCCCAAAGGTGTACATAAAACTCTTGGAAAAACAAATTCAAAGCGCCTTTCTACCTTAATATTGGATGTAATTGAACAGGGTAACAAAAAAAATACAATAGTTCTATCTGATGTCGTAGAATTCGCAACGGATGAATGGAAAAATTTCTTAATGACAAATGTATATGTGGGCTCCAAACCAAAAAAAGAAGAGAAAAAAGTTTATACGCTTATTTCATTTCTATTTGATTATTTTTATAATCATCCTGAAAAAATGAAAAAATACTTTTCTAACCACCCGATAAGTTTAGAAACAGATAAGCCTTTAAAGCTTATTGAAGATAATAAAAATTTGCGACTCAGGGTGATATGTGATTACATTTCGTCTATGACTGATAGATTTGCAATTGAAATAGGTAGATCGATTCTTTTTCCGGATCCAATGCCATTGAATTATTAACAATAAAATAGTGTTTTGTAAACATTTAGCTGTTAACTGAAATACGTAATTAAAGAAATATGCGGGCGTTCATGAACGCCCGCATTAAAAAGTTAAAATTTGATAAACTTTACTTAGTCAAAAATAAACACTACCTGTACCTGTGCTCTTATACTTATTGACCCACCCTCAACGGGGATATTCGTTTTTTCTCCGGCGATTGCCATATTGTCACGATAAACGGGGACAGGATTGTTTGAGTTAATAGATATTGTTTTGATGCCGACTATTTTATAATTAGACCCTTTCAAAGATGCCTCTGCTTTTGTTCTTGCGTTCTTCATTGCCCGGGTAATTGCGTCCTGATCAAGCATGCTTTTATCTGAAATATCGAACCTTATACCGGAGATACTATTTACACCGCTATTACTTATAAGTCCTATTATTCTTCCCGTATCCTTAATTTCTCCTCTTATTTCGAACGATTCGGACGCTTTGTATCCTATAAGTGTCGAGATATTTTTTTCTTTATTCCATTGATATACAGGCTCAAGGCTAATGTTGGTGGTTTTGATATTTTTATTCTCCACTCCCGCATTTTTCAGCGTGTCAACTGTTTTATTTGATACGGCCGTAAGCTCATTCATTGCATCAATTGCTGTTTTCTTTTGAATATTAACTCCAAAATTGACTACAGCAATATCGGGAATAGTTTGCACTATTCCTTCTCCGCTTACTGAAATCGTATGATTTGTGCCTAAGTTATCCGCCGCCGCTCCCCCTCTGGGTAGATACTTTCCTCCGATTACAACTGTACTAAAAACAATTGCAAGTACGATAAATCCAATCCATAATTTCTTTTTCATGTTAAACACCTCCTTGTGTTTTTATATTAGATAACAGATGCTCAAAAAAGTTCCATTTATTCATTTTTTCTTCTTTTCCATGCCAAGTATATGATAAACACTATTATTAGGTATGGTATTAACCATGCAAGTAGAATTAAAAGAAAGCCAAAAGAATAGATAACACCTGTTCCTGCGCGTTTCATCAAATTACTTAAGTATGTTTTAAGTATAGAAGGACTGTTCTCATTCTGATTTATATCAATATAAACCTCCGAGTATGAAGAATGGAAATTTATATATTTCATTCTGCCTTTTGTTGTTTCTATTTGTGTTTCAACTTGTTCCAGTTGAGATCGGATTTGTATCATTTCACCGATATTCTTTGCCTTGTTTAACCAAGAAAGAAGCAAATCTCTTTGAGAAGTAAGGACATTCAACCGAGATGAAAGGTCGACGTATTGTCCGGATACGTCTTCCGAAGATACATTCATTCTGCTTACCTTTCCGAACTTGTTCATTGAGTTTAAGAAATCGCTTAATTTATCCGATGGAATCATCAAATCCATGCTACCATTCATTTTTGTTTTGTACTCGTTATAAGAAGAATTCTTAACGTAACCCCCAAAAGTTTTTGACAAGGATTGAAGTTCATTAAACGTCTTTAAAAACATACTTTGCTCAACCGTTAAAGATACGTTTGCCTTTTTTATAATTTTGCTTTCAGGAAATTCGCCGGAATCAGACGAAGTTTCTGTCGGAAGTGGATTTGCATTTTTATCAACTGCCACTTCAGGTGAAAATCTGCTGTTCAGGCTTTTATCCTGATAGTTTTTTGATCTAAATCCTACATTGGATAAATTAGAAGGTAATTCAGCAAGAAAACCTCCGCCTCTTACGGCAAAAAAGGCAAATGCAATTCCCACAATTACAACAATCAATGTTATAATTAAAAACAACTTTTTCTCTTTTAAAAATTTTACAAATTTCATACTGCACCTCCCCTATTTTTATATTAGAGATTAGATGCTCAAAAAAGTTCCATTTACAGATTCTAAGATTTATCTAAGTAGAAAGAGGGAGGGATCTATGCAAAGTTTTCCTACCTATCGAAATAGTTAGTAACCTAATAATTTCTTTGATATTGCGTTTTGTTTATTTATGAAATCTTCCTCGTTGAGTTTTACAAAATGGCCATTCTCTATAAGAACCTCTCCGTTAATCATTGAGAAGTCAACTTGTTTTGCGTCGCATAGTACAAGTGATGCAACGGGGTCAACTAATCCCCCTGCAAATTCCAAGCGGTTCATTTTAAATCCTATGATGTCAGCCGCTTTTCCTACTTCTATCGAACCAATTTCTCTTTCCATTCTTAATACCTTTGCTCCACCTATTGTTGCCATTTCCAGAGCTTCTCTCGGAGTAAGTGCATCAGCTCCGTAACGTACACGTTGCAGTAACATGGCATTTCTTATTTCCGTAAGGAAGTTCCCCGTATCGTTCGATGAACTTCCATCAACTCCAAGTCCAATACGAATGGACGTATTCTTCATTTTGTATACAGGGGCAATACCTGAACCAAGTCTCATATTTGAGGTTGGACAATGTGACATTCCCACATTATTGTTTGACAGTTTTTGAATATCAGCATCCGTGATGTGCACAAGGTGCGCAAACCATGCACGTGAATTGAGCCATCCAAGTTTCTCCATATAGTCTACGGGTCTTAGTCCGAATTTTTCCAGGCAGAATTGCTCCTCATCTTTTGTTTCCGCAAGATGAGTGTGAATAAGTAAATCGTATTGTTCTGCTAATTCCACTGTTTCTTTCATAAGCGTCTCTGTAACTGAAAACGGAGAGCATGGGGCAAGCGCTACCCTACGCATTGCAAATGCAGATGAATTATGATAATTTTCTATGACTCGTATTGAGTCTTTTATAATTTCATCTTCACTTTGAACAACTGAATCCGGTGGAAGGCCGCCATCTTTTTTAGATAAAGACATGCTTCCTCTTGTTGCATAAAAGCGAATATCTGTAATATCCGCACCTTCCATTTCAGCATCAATAAGATTCGGGTGCCCTTTTGGAAATAAATATAGATGATCGGTAGTTGTGGTAACGCCACTTTTCATCATTTCCATTGTTGCTGCTACGGTAGAAATCATAACTGCTTCTTCATCTATATGTTTCCATTTATCGTATAAAAATGTAAGCCAATCGAATAGCTTTGCACTCTGTACCTCCGGAACCGACCTGAATAAAGATTGATAAAAATGATGATGTGTGTTTACGAAACCAGGCAGTAAAAGCATCCCATTTCCTGAAATTTCCCTGTCCTTTTCAAATTCAGCAGGTTCCCCTTCCCCGATTTCTTTTATTATATTATCTACGATGTAAATCCAACCGTTTTTTATTTCCTTTTTATTCTTATTAAACGTAGCAATTAAATCTACGTTTTTAATCAGCGTTTTCATTTTTACTGTTCTCCTTTAGTAAATTGTATACGGATTCGCTTAATGCAGGAATTTTGAATATTCGAATGCCGGTAGCATTGTGTATTGCATTAGTTATAGCCGGGGCAGTTGCTCCCATAACTGTTTCGGCAATTCCTTTCGCCCGGTAAGGCCCTGTTTCCTCAGGATTTATTACCGGAACTGTTTGAATCTTTCTTGGTGCATCCTTTGCAGTTGGTATGATATAAGTTGAAAAATTTACAGTTTTAAAAATACCCTTTTCTATCTTTACATCTTCAGTAAGTCCATATCCCAAACCCATCACGTAACCGCCTTCAACTTGTGCCTCAAATCCCTGTCTATTTATAACAATACCACCATCTACGACTTCCGCACCCTCAAGTACTTTTGTTTGTCCCGTAAGTGTGTTTACCTCTACTTTTGCAAGGTGTGCCGAGTATGCAAAAATGTGATGAGGCAGGCCAAACGCATCTTTTATTTTTATATTTGCAATTGGCATAAGGAAATAACCTTCGGTTTGCGGCAAATGATTTTCTGTTTTTAAAAAGTTAAACGCAAGCTCTTCATAAGTAAGTTTTGTTTCAGGGTAGTTCTTGATTATAAATGCGCCATTTGCAGCAGTTAAATTTTCCTTGTTTACGTTGAGAACTGCGGCGGCTTTTGCCTTTAAAATTTTCATCATTCTTTCAGATGCTATAACAGATGCACGTCCACCCGTATAAACTCCTCTGGAAGCGCTGGTGGGCCCGGAATCTTCCGTAAGGTCCGTATCTCCCAAAATAACTCTTACTTTACTTATCGGACATTTCATTGCTTCTGCAACTATCTGCGCATATGATGTACCTGTGCCTTGACCATAATCTACTATACCCACACCAACAATAAATCCTCCATCAGCTCTGAAAGTTAAGCTTGCTCCTCCATAGTCAGGAAGTCCTATGCCAAGCCCTGAGCCCTGATATGTTAATGCAACACCTACCCCCCTTTTTATCCATGGCCTTGTCGGATTTATCTTTTCAAGTTTATCTTTATCCTTCCAAATATCAGTTTCCTTTACTCCATCAAGTACCGCAAGAGTTCCTACACTTGTTGTTAGTTTGTTACCTATTGGTGCAATGTCTCCCCGCCTTAAAGCATTCTTTTTTCTTAATTCTATGGGATCCATTCCAAGCCTTTCTGCAATAATATCCATTTGTGTTTCCATTGCAAATGCAGATTGGGGAACCCCAAAACCTCTGAATGCACCGGCAACCCCATTGTTGGTGTATATGCAATATCCATCAATATATACATTAGGTACCCTATATGGACCGCAGGCATGCTCAACGGAAAGGTTTAGCACCGGTCCGCCAAGTGAAGCGTAAGCCCCTGTGTCTGCATAAATTTCAGCTTTATTTGCTACGATGGTCCCATCTTTTTTAACGCCGGTTTTGTATTTCAAAATCTCTGGATGTCTTTTCCAATAAGAAACGATAGATTCCTCACGACTCAACACTATTTTAACCGGACGTTTTGTTTTTAAAGCAAGCAAACCAAGAATTGGCTGTATTGTAAGTTCATCTTTGCCCCCAAAGGCTCCTCCAACAGGAAAAGAAACGACATGTACTTTACGAGGATTCAGCGCAAGGCATCTTGAAAGTTGAATCTGGTCTCTTTGAGGATACTGTGAACCCGCATAAACGGATAATACTCCGTTTTCTTCAAGTTTAGCAACACCTGATTCCGTTTCCAGAAATGCATGTTCTTGCCTACCTGTATAATAGGTATGTTCAACAATTAAATCCGATTCTTCAAATCCTCTTTCAACATCTCCCCGTTCAATTTTTGTGTGAAGGTGCACATTTCCGGCATCGTGTACTTTTACTGAAGCTTTATCCAATGCTTTTATCGGATCATCTACAATAGGAAGCGGCTCATATTCTACTTCAACAAGCTTTGCTGCTTCTTCTGCAATTTCTTTTGTTTCAGCGGCAATTGCAACAACTGCGTCTCCTATGTAACGCACTTTATCTTCGCAAAGAACAGGCTGGTCAGGTATAACTATCCCAAAGCCATTTAGTCCGGGAACATCTTTCCATGTTACCACGGAAACTACACCTGGCAACTGTTTTGCTTTACTTATCTCTATTTTTTTAATTTTTGCATGTGGATATTTCGAACGTACTATCTTTCCCCAAAGCATATCTGGAAAAGAAAGGTCAGACATATATTTTATGTGTCCGGTAGCTTTTTCTGCAGCATCTATACGTGGTACTGACTTTCCTATATATTTATACTCACTCATTAGATTACCTCCTCCATCCATTATTAAAAAGCTTAAGCATGCCTTCATACAGTAAGTTTATACTCATATCCTGCCTATATTTAAGAGATGCTCTTACATCGGAAATTGGGCTTACGTTTCTCCAGGCAAGTTGTGCTATATAGCGAATCTTTTCAGGAGAGTCAACTTTTGAATCAGAGAGAGCTTTTTCAATGTTGTTTGCTTTTATCACAGTAGGTGCAACTGAGCCGAATGCTACAACAGCGTTGTTAAAACTATTTTTTTCAGTGGTTTTTGATAGCTTTACTGCTACATTTACTACTGCGATTGCAAGAGCGTTTCTTTGTCCTAACTTGTTGAAAAATCCCGTTTCATTTTCTTTCATTCGAGGAAAAGATATATCAACCAGTAATTCATTTGGTTTTAAAACGGTTCTTCCCGGACCTGAAAAAAAGTCTTCTATGGAAATTGTCCTTTCCGAATTTATGTTCTTTAATTTTAATTTGGCTTCTTGTGCAAATAAAGCTGTAATAGTATCACCTGCAGGAGATGCATTCGATACGTTTCCACCTAGTGTTCCTCTGTTCCTGATTTGAGGAGAACCTATACTTTTGCAGGCATCAAGTAATATAGTTGCATATTTTTGGATATTTTCAGATTCTATTATTTCCGAGTGAGTTGATAAAGGAAGAACATGAAGCTCTTCCTTATTCATAAAAATTCCGTTCAGTTCTTTTATTCGTGTAATGTCCAGGATATTGGTTTCCTTTACCATATTATTTTTCAGGCGAATAACAAGATCGGTACCTGCCGCAAGAATTTTTACATCATTCTGCAGCTCATCTAATATTTGTAGTGCCTCCTTCAGTGTTTCTGCTCTATAATAATTAAACTTATTCATCTTTATGGACCTCCTTCTCTGTTTTTACATACTTAAGAGCATTTTTTTCTACTGCTGTTACTTCTCCGATAATGGAGATTGCTACTTCAAAAGGTGTTTCACTGTTTATCGCAAGTCCAATGGGAGCAAATATATCTTGCAAAAATTTATCGGAAACTCCCAACCTATTTGCTCCATAAAAGCATTTTTTTCGCCGATTCATACTGCCTATCATTCCAATATACGCATATTCTACATTTTTGTTATAAAGCCCCTGCATAATTATTGGGTCATCTTTACCACCGGCTGTAACGATTACAACATATGCACCGTTTTCTATATGTATGTCCTTTATATTTTCCTTGAAGCTTTTATTAAAAATCAATGCATTCGGAAAATTTTCTTTATTTGCAAATTCCGGTCTGTCATCACAGATAATTAGATCGAATGTATCATCTAAAGATAGGATGTCATGTAATTTTTTACCTATATGCCCTGCACCAAAAACAATGAACTGTGGTCTTCGCCCTATATATTCCATAAAAACTTGTACCGTACCCCCGCATACCATCCCAAGAGAACTTTTATCGCTCTCCTTTAAAATATATGTTTTAAATAAATTTTTATGATTTTTAAAAAGTACTTTTGCTTGTTCGGTTACGTCTTTTTCGAGCATTCCTCCCCCGACAGTTCCGAAAGTGGTCCCATCAGGAAGAATAGTCATTTTGAAACCAATTTTTCCCGAGGTTGATGATTCGGCACTTACAACGGTAGCAAGTACAAACTCCTTTTTCCCCAGGATAAGTTCTGAAACTTTATTATAAATTTGTTGCATCTATAAATCCTCCGTCAGCCATATTTATTATTTCTTCCTTTGTTAATTTGTAGTCTGCAAGGAAAATTGGCATAACTCTGTGAAAGCTGGTACCTTTCTTTGCAAAACCGGCAGAGGAAGGAATCCCAAGTACTAAACTTTTATCCTTATATGCAATCAGAAAAGTTGTGCCTGGCCACATTGGCATACCATACGTTATTACTTGTAAATCCATTTCTTGAATTCCCTCTGTTGTTTTATCGTCGGGATCAACCGACATTCCGCCCATATAAACCACTATATCGGCACCGTTTTCGATTGCTTTCAATCCTTCTTCCTTAATTACCTTAGCATTATCAGGAAGAATTTTTCTTATTATTACGTTTTGCTCAAGTGCTAAAAAATATTTTTCTATTCTAAGGCTCATTGTTTCTTCACGCCTTCCCTCTAAAAATTCGTTTCCTACGGGAAAAATCGCAATTTTATGAGATGATATCGGGCGTAAATCAATAATAGGCTTAAATTTATCCGCTATATCAATGATTTTATTCATTTCCTCAATAGATATCTCTATAGGCATTACCTTACCTACTGCGATAGGTTCGTTCTTTTTTATAAAGCTGAAATGTTTTTTGCAAGCAACACGTGGACTTTTAAGGCTATTTATTTCTTTAAGTCCTTCCTGGTTCAACAAAAGAACTCCATTGGTTTCGGCAAATAGTTTAACTTTAGATTCACTTGGCATACCTAAGGTAAGGTTATTTCCCTTTAATAGCTCCATTAACTTTCTTCCAGCATCATCTTCATGTATAAACCCTTCGTCTTTTCCAAAAATCCATATATAATGTTTGCCTATAGAAAGAAGTTTTTCAACATCTTCTTTTCGAATAACATGTCCTCTTTTAAAAAGCGGACCCTTTTTAACATCGGGAATTACCTCAGTAACATCTGCACCAAGTATCTTTCCGACAGATTTCTCAGTTTTTATTTTTTCCATATTTCTTTGCCCTTTCATAATCATTCTTTGTATCCATATCAAAAAGAATTGCTTCATTATCTATTGCAACTACGCGAACTAAATTCTCATGTTTATGAATTATGTCTCTTAGAGAAAACTTCAGAGGGTCTGCCTTTAAAATTTCTTCTTTTAATGAAAACGGAAGAATTATTGGATGCCCTCTTCTGCCACCATAAGCAGGAAGTAGAATCTCTCCTTCTTTATAGTTGGAAATAAGTGTATCGATAATTTCTTTTGTAATAAATGGATGGTCTATCAATCCTAAAAGTATGGCATCTGCATTATGTATTGTAGAAAATCCTTTTTGGATAGACGAAAACATTTCTCTTCTATAATTTTCGTTTACTGTAATTTCTAATTTTTTGTTTTCTATCCGAATTGTTTTCTCTATTTCTTTGGCTTTATATCCAAGCACTAAAATAAGTTTGGGAAGATTAGAGTCCAGGTACTCTTTCAGCAATTTATCCAAAACAGTTTTGTCGTTTAATCTAAGTAGAGCTTTAAGCTCTCCCATTCTGCTTGATTTTCCTGCTGATAAAAGAACACCTTTAATGTTTTTCATTCAAATCTTTACTTGCTTTCTCAACAGCCTTTATAATTTTTGTATAGCCGGTACATCTACACAAATTTCCGGATAAACCTTCCCTTATTTCTTCATCGGTAGGGTTAGAATTTTTTGTAAGAAGATATAGAGAAGACATTACCATTCCGGGAGTGCAGAAACCACACTGTACTGCTCCTTCCTCAACGAATGCTTTTTGAAGCGGATGCAGATGATCAACGTTCCCTACTCCCTCAATAGTTACTATTTCGGAGCCATCTACCTGAGGAGCAAGAATTAAACAGGAATTTACATTTCTACCATTAAATAAAACCGTACATGCACCACATTCTCCTTTCCCGCATCCTTCTTTCGTGCCTGTAAGTTTCAGTTTTTCTCTTATTATGTCGAGCAGTGTAATATTGGGTGGGACTTGCAACGAATACGGTTTTTTATTTAATGTAAAACTGATTTCGATTTCTTGCATTTGGTTTACCTCTTTTCTACGAAATAATAAACATTATCGTTGAGTTTTTCTTTCATTCTAATTGCATCAACTGGGCATACTTGCATGCACATTGCGCATCCTACGCAGGTTTCCTCATCAATATAAGGTTTTCTCTCATCAGTATTCCATTCTATTGCCATATGGCCACCATCACTGCACGCTGCATAGCAAAGCCCGCAACCCACACATTTTTTTTCAATAAGTTCGGCTTTAGTCGAAGGACCGGGTAAGTTTTCCTGAGAAACTATATTTGGAAGTGCTTTACCTACAATATCCATAGGAGAATTAAATCCCATATCCATAAGGTAATGTGACAAACCACTCTTTAAATCTTCTATTGTACGGAAACCGTAATGCATAGGTAAAGTACAAAGTTGTACGTTAGAAGCACCAACCGCCATGAATTCTACAGCATCTCTCCAGCTAAATGCACCTCCATTCCCTGAAATAGTAATGTCTACATTATTTGCTATTTCCGCTATTGTTCTTAAAGTAAGCGGTTTAATAGCAGGACCCGAAAGCCCGGAGTAAGAGCCTTTGCCGAAAAGAGTTGGATAAGGCTCAAAGGTTTCAATATCTACACCTAAAAGCGAAGGGACAGTATTGCTTGCGGTAATCCCGTCTGCACCACCGCGTTTCACAGCTTTTGCCACTTCAACAATATCAGTAACCTGAGGAGTTATCTTTATCAAAACAGGAGTATCTCCCGCGGCCTCTTTTACCCAACGCGTTACTTTTTCAGTTGCTTCTATGCTTTGCGCAAGCATTTTTCCGGATTCTTCACCCATACTACCCTGAGGGCAACTAAAACTGCATTCTATCAGATCAGCTCCTGCATTTTTTAGCCTATGTACCAGTGTTTGCCATTGTTCCTTTGAGGATCCCATGATAGAAGCAGCAATCATCTTATTTGGAAAAGCTTCCTTAAGCGTTTTTACCCTATGTTCTATCTCGTCTATATGATAAGAGGAAATTAAATCGATGTTTCCAAGTCCAACTACTTTTCCGTGCATCGGCCCAAACGAAGACATCATAGGGTATTTTAAATCAACCGGATTTCCTTCTACTGATGTTGTTTTCAATATTACACCTGCCCATCCTGCTTTAAGTCCGTTGTAGGCAATTTCTAATTCATCTGTTGGTGGTGCCGCAGAAAGAACAAAAGGACTGTCCAGGTGGATTCCAAGAAAATCAATAGAAAGATCTTTCTTTTTATACATTATTTGCCTCCTTCTAAAAATGCAACAATACTTTTTGCTGCCTTCTTGCCGTCTGATACACTTTGAACAACAGTACTTGCACCTCTTACTATGTCCCCACCGGCAAATATGCCTTTAACGGATGTCATTAACTCATTATCTACGGTAATAAGGCCTTTCTTGTTCTTCTCCAGCTCAGGAAAGAAATTTGCAGCTTTTTGCCCGATTGCTATCACAACATCAGTTAGTGGTATAACGAAGTCAGAATTTGGAATTGGTTCGGGGCGTCTGCGTCCTGAAGAATCCGGAGATCCAAGGCGTGCCCTTGTTACAAGTAAACCTTCCACCGAATTAGTTCCTTTTATTTCTTTTGGTAATGCAAGGAATTGAAATGTTGCTCCTACATTTATAGCTTCGTCTATTTCTTTTTTAAAAGCTTTTAGTTCTTTTAGGCTTCTTCTATAAATGGCTTCCACATCCCTGTCAGGACTTTCCATTTTTAGCACTGCAGCAACTTCTACCGCAACATTTCCTCCGCCTATAATGCCAACTCGTTTCCCTACTCTCGATGAAACTCCGGCTTTTATATCTTTTAATAGCTTTCTTGCATGGTGCACACCTATAAGGTTTTTTCCTGGTATGTCGAGTTCTAATTCTTCTATTAAGCCTGTAGCTATAAATACAGCATCAAATTCTCCCCGAACTTCCTTGAGAGATTTTACTTTGCCATCCCTTACATCTGAAACAAAATATTTATGCAAAAATTTTGTTTCCCTATTTTCAATTTCATCAGGAAGTCTTGCTCTCGATATTTCTTCAGCTGGAACTCCTCCGAATTGCTTCTTTTCGAAAATTACGGTTTTATAGCCGGCTCTTCTCAATTCTCTGCTGCAAGCAAGCCCCGCAGGCCCTCCTCCGACAATAGCTATTTTTCCTTTGTTTGTATTTGGTAAAACAAGATTTTCAGCAGGATCTGTATTATCAGTTACGTATCGGTGTAATTCTCTGATTTTTACAGGAAAGTCAATAGCAATTCTTGTACATGCACTCTGACAAAAACTTTCCTCAGGGCATACTCGTCCGCAGGTTTCTATAAACGGATTAGCTTCCTCTAAAATTTCACGTGCACCCTTTAGGTTACCAGTCTTTATAGATTGAATGAACTCTGGAATAGGCACATTAGCAGGACATGCCTTTTGGCACGGAGCATCATAACAATAAAGACACCTTTCTGCCTCTATTAAAGCCTGCTCTTTCTTTAGTGTTTTTTCAATTTCTTCCATATCTCACTCCTTTCTTTTTCTTTAAATTTTATTATACATTTATTGAATGAAGTGTCAAGTTTTATTAGTAATCTTTGTATTTATAAAAAGTCAGCTTAAACAAAGTATAAAATGTCATAGAATGAATTAAAAAATCTAAGTTTTTTCATTAACGACTATTACTATCTCTCCCTTTAGATCTCTTTGTTCTATCTCTGCAAATACTTCTTGTGCCGTCCCCCTGATTACTTCTTCATAAATTTTCGTAATTTCCCGTACAATAGCAACTTCTCTGTCTTTTCCAAGAGCTTCAATCGCATTGCTAATAAATGTTTTTACCCTAAACGGGGATTCAAAATAAACAACAGGGCCTGGAAAATTCTCGAAACTTTGTAGTATTTTAACGCGTTTTCCTTTTTTGCGTGGTAAGAACCCATAGAACATAAAATGAGCCGGCGGAAAACCTGAAAGAATGAGAGCAGGAATAAAAGAAGTAGGGCCGGGCAATGCCTCTATAGTGATACTTTCTTCAATACATTTTTTTATAATTTTATATCCCGGATCAGATATGCCAGGAGTCCCTGCATCAGTTACAAGAGCAATATTTTTGTTATTTTTGAGTTCCCTGATAAGATAGTTAAGCTTCGCATCCGTAGAATAGCTATGGAAACTTACAGTTTTTGTATTTATACTATATTTATTTAATAAAATACGGGTTTTCCTTGTATCTTCTGCGGCTATTAAATCTGCTTTCCGTAAAACAAGAATTACCCGTATGGTAATATCCTTGAGGTTCCCTATCGGTGTAGGGCAAATATAAAGTGCCATCTATGTTGACTCTTCTTTGCTTATAACCTCTATTTCATCATTTACTTTAAGGTCGTTAAAGTTTTTTAGTCCAATCCCGCATTCATAATCTTTCAGGACTTCTTTTGCATCTTGTTTAAAACGTTTTAGGGAAGAAATTTCTGTTGAGTATATAACCACGTTGTTTCTTAGAACTTTCGCCTTCATTCCGCGAATAACCTTGCCTTCCGTAACAATACAACCTGCAATAGTGCCCACACCGGATACTTTAAATACCTTTTTAATAAGTGCTTTTCCTATGACTATTTCTTTTTTCTCTGCGATTATCATACCTTTAAGTAATGCTTCAAGTGCGTCCGTAAGTTCGAATATAATATCATAGGTTTTTATAGTTGTGCCACGTGCTTTTGCTTCTTTTTTTGCTTCACTTGTAGGTCTTACCCCAAATCCTATAATAACTGCATTTGCAGCATCCGCAAGTAAAATATCACTTTTTACTATTCCCCCTATGCCTTCATGGATAATTTCCACAGGAATTGGGGACTTTATTTCATTAATGGAATGCTTAACTGCCTCAAAAGATCCTTGAGTACCCGTTTTTAGAATTACGAGCAGTTTTTTAATTTCTTTTTCCTGCATTTCTTTGAATAAATCTTCAATTGTTTTAGAGCCTTGCATATTTGGAAATTTATTGCTTGTTCTTATTGCTTCTATCTGTTTTATCTCACTTTTTGCCTCTGCATTATTTTCGATAACATAGAAAATTTCACCTGCCTTTGGGACGTCAGGTAATCCTGCTACTTCTACCGCAGATACTGCTTTTGCTTCTTTTATGCGCTTCCCTGTAGTATCAGTGAGGAAACGAACTTTACCTACGACATCTCCCGCTCGAAGAAATCCTCCTATTTTTAGAGTGCCTGTTTGAACGACAAGAGTTGCAAGTGGTCCGCTACTCTTATCCATTTTAGATTCTATAACGGTTCCTGAGCAAAGAATATTCGGATCTGTTTTCAATTCAAGGAGTTCTGCCTGTAAATTAACCATTTCCAAAAGCTCTTTAACGCCTTTTCCTGTTTTTGCGGAGACAGGTACATAAATAGTAGAACCTCCCCATTCTTCAGGTAAAAGCCCTCTGTCCGCCAATTGTTGCTTTACACGCTCTGGATCCGCATTGGGTCTGTCTATTTTGTTGATGGCGACGATAATAGGAACATTTGCAGCTCGAGCATGGTCAATCGATTCAATTGTTTGTTCTTTTACCCCTTCATCGGCTGCCACAACCAAAATTACAATGTCCGTTACAATAGAGCCTCTCAGTCTCATTTCAGTAAAGGCTTCATGTCCCGGTGTATCAATAAAAATAATTTTCTCATTTTCAAATTTAACGACTGAAGCACCAATTTCTTGCGTAATTCTTCCTTTTTCTTTTTCCGCTACGGAAGTTTTTCTTATAGCATCAAGCAGAGTAGTTTTTCCATGATCGACATGGCCCATCACAGTTACAACAGGGGCTCTTTCTCTAAATCTTTTTATAAATTCGTCATTTTTAAATTCAGGCACGTCTAATCCCATTTCTACTGCAAGATAATGAACTTCATCCTTGGAAAGTTTTCTATTTGGATGGTACGGTAAGCCTAATTTCATAACTTGTTCCCTTACCGAACGTTCAGAAACATTAAACCTTTTTGCAAACTCGTGAAAAGTAATATCTCCCTGGATTCTCTGCAGCTTTTTTTCGTCACCCTCTTGTTTTTTTCTCATCTCGGAAACATATTCTTCAATGAGAGAAGAAGCATCGTCATCTATCACTGACAAATTCCCTTTTCCTCTTATACCGATTTCTTCCATAATAGAAAGCATTTTAGTAGATTTAAGTCCCAGTTTCTTTGCTAACTGGTAAACTCTTATTTTATTTCCCTTGCTCATTTGCATCACCTTCCTCTGATTGCCCAATCAGGTGAATACTGTACCCTGTGAGCTTTGAAGCAAGCATAACATTTACACCATTACTGCCCATTGCAGTAGGATAGTTCTTATTGCTAACATGTACATTAGCTTCCTTTACTCCTTTTATAACTTCAACACTTTCCACCTTTGCAGGGCTCATCGCGTTATCTATATATATACTCGGATCGCTGTTATAACGTATCACATCAATACGCTCTCTGTTTACAGCTCTCGATACTGCATTAATTCTCACGCCTTTTGTGCCTATGCATGCACCCACCGGATCTACTCTGACATCTTTTGTTGCTACGGCAACCTTAGCCCTAGCACCAGCAGCTCTAACAATACCTTTTATCTCTACGATTTCTTGCTGAATTTCGGGTACCTCCATTTCCAATAACTTTTCCAGAAATTCAGGGCAGGCTCTTGACAAAATTACAAGTGGACCTTTTTCTAATTTTTTAACTTCCTTGATATAAGCTCTTACTAATTTTCCTCTCCTAAGAGGCTCTCCGGGGATTGCCTCCTCAGGTGGGATTACTCCTTCTATATTATATGGCTCTATATTAACCCCAATATCACCTCTTGATTTTCTGCGGGTCACCTTTCCGACTATAATACCTCCTACTTTTCCTGAAAATTCTTGAAAAACAATTTCTCTCTTTTTTTCAAGAATTTTCTGTTGAAATATTTGTTTCGCTACGCGAATTGAAGTGGATGATAATGAGCTTAGCGAGATTTCTATTAATACAGCATGCCCAATTTCAATATCATCCGTAAATTTTTTCGCTTCTACGGTGCCAATCTCTAAAACCGGATTTTTAACTTGTTCTACAATTCTTTTTTCAGCATAAAGCTTTACTTCGCCTTTCGAAAGATTTACTTTTACTTCCGAATTATGTTCGCCAAATGTTTTTCTGTACGCGGTATGTAATGTTACTTTGACCACTTCTATTACATAATCTTTAGGAATATGCTCTTCTCTTTCAATATTCCTTAAAATGTCTATGTCTATCACTTTTTACCGCCTCCTTTTTCAAGCATCTTATCCCAAAGCTGTACTGATGTTAATTTTTTCAGCGAGATTTTAATGTTTCCGCTTTTTTTTCGGATGACAAGGCTATTGCTATCTATTTCTTGCAGTAAACCCTTCTCCGTAATAATTTTGCCTTCTTCTAAAAGAGAAACTTTAACCAACCTGCCTGAGAAAATTCCCAGTTCTTCTCTTGTCTTAAGAACTCTATCCAATCCGGGAGAAGAGGTACTTACCGAATACATGTTTTCAAATCCTGCACTCGCAAGTTCATCTTGAATCTTCCTTGTTACGTTCTTTAAATCGCCAAAATTAACATTATGCACACCATTGTACAAAGTAACATCAATGTTGCTTTTATTTATCTTCATCTCAACAACCACAAAACCAAATTTCATTGCACTTTTCCGAACAATCCCTTTTATTCTTTCCATAGCTATACTCCCATTAAAATAAAAAGTGGGTCCACTTCATTCCCACTCACTATAAGATATAAAACCTATTTTTTACATTGTAAAGAAAAAATGAAATTTTGCAAATGTATTGGCTGAATAGTAAGTCAGAATTTTATAAGAATGTCACTCTGAAACGTA